>JBOHXX010000051.1:0-13529 GCA_050737675.1 Pseudoxanthomonas sp. | reverse complement strand
GCGAAGTCATGCCCTGGCCTACGGCTTCCGGTTGCAGGCGCAGCCGTGGCGTCATGCCGATGTCCCCAGCGAATCGCTGAGGCCGCTGACCCAACTGGCGACTTTTTCCAGCGCCTGGTAACGGGTCAGGTCGACGTGGATCGGGGTGATGGAAATGAAGCCGGTACGCACCGCGTGGAAATCGGTGCCGGGGCCCGCGTCCTGCGCCTGGCCTGCCGGGCCGATCCAGTACACCGTACCGCCGCGCGGGTCGGGCTGCGGCAGGCAGGCTTCGGAACGATGGCGATTGCCGAGGCGGGTGACCTCGAAACCTGCGATCTCGTCCCAAGCCAGGTCGGGCACGTTGACGTTGAGGATGGTATCGGCGGGAAGCGGATCGGATTTGAGCCGGGCCACGATCTCCACCGCGGCGCGCGCGGCGGTCGCGAAATGCCTGGCCTTGTGTTCCGTGGTCACCAGCGACATCGCCACCGCGGGCAGGCCCAGGAAGCGCCCTTCCATCGCCGCCGACACGGTGCCGGAATAGATCACGTCATCGCCCAGGTTGGCGGCGTTGTTGATCCCGGAGACGACGATGTCCGGTTCAACTTCCAGCATCCCGGTCAGGGCCAGGTGCACGCAATCGGTGGGCGTGCCGGCGACGCGCCAGGTCTGCTCGTCGAGCTTCTTGATCCGGATCGGCAAATCCAGGGTCAGCGAGTTGCTTGCCCCGGAGCGATCACGGTCGGGTGCGACCACCAGCACTTCATGCCCAGCGGCGCGCAGGCCTTCGGCAAGGGTTCGGATGCCCGGCGCATCAACGCCGTCGTCATTGCTTACCAGTACGCGCATGGGGTTCCTCGGTGACGGCTTCATGATACCGCAGGCAGCTGGCGCCTTTCCGCTTAGATCGGCGCGGTGGGAGCGGCGTCCCGCCGCGAACTCCTGCCCTCCTGCCTAAATCACAGGGAGAATTGCGGAACGCAAGGCCAGGACTCGCGGCGGGGACGCCACTCCATTGCGGCAAGCCCGCACCTGCTTGTCGGATCCGCATGGCGCGCACTAACCTGCACCCATGTCACCACTCGATGATGAAGAAGACGATGGCGCGCTGTTCCGGGACGCGGTAGGCCCGGTCAAGCCAATGCAGGAATCCGCACTGCCGCCGCGCAGGCCCAAACCCAGGCCACTCGCGCGCATGGCCGAGCGCGACGAGATCGAGGCGCGCAGCGAATTCCAGCGCGGACTGTACGACCTGACTGCGCTGGCGGCAGGCGATACCTTGAGCTATCGGCGCGATACGCTGCCCGCGCCCGTGTTCCAGCGATTGAAACGCGGGCGCTTTTCGGCACAGGACGAACTCGACCTGCATGGCGCCACGGTGGCGCAGGCCGAATCGATGCTCAGGCTTTTCATCGCCGAGGCGCATGCCCACGAATTCGGCTGCGTGCGCATCATCCATGGCAAGGGCCGGCGCGACGATGGCGGAATGCCGGCATTGAAGAACCTGGTCGACCGCATGCTGCGGCAGCGCGCCGACATCCTCGCATTCCACTCCGCACCGGCCGCGCAAGGCGGTACCGGTGCCGTACTGGTGTTGCTGGCGCGGCGCTGAGGCAGCGTCCTCTCGGAGCGGCCGCGCTTCTGGTTTTTCGCTGGCCGGCTATTGCGTGGAGGCTACAGGCTCGGCGACCCGCTTCTTCGGCGGATTGACCCACATGACCCGGGTGCCGCGCTGCTTGGCGAGCTGCTCGACCACCGCGACGTAGGTAGTGTCGGTCACCACGCTTTCACGCTGCGCCGGCGCTTTCTCATAAGCGGTCCCGGTACTGGCGCAACCCGCCAACAACAGGAGCGGCAACGAAACAACCGTGAAGCTCAAAAAAGCTTTCATGACGATTCCCTCCAGATATATGCCAAAGGAACAGCGACTTCCTGGGGACGTTGGAGCGGGCATCATCCGGATGCCTGATTCGGCTTATACGCCGGCTGGCGATCCGCGACCGTGCCCATCCGGGCTTTCCGACGAGCGGTGTTGCACCCGGGAATCATCGGTGGCGTGGCCAAGCTCCTGCAGCAAGGCAGTCGCGTAGCAACCCGGCGGCAGCGTGAACTCCAGGCGCAGGACCGCATCCTCCGGCCACTGCCAAACCAGGCCCTCGGCCACCAGTCGCAAGGCCCTGCGTTCCTGCTTCAATCCGGCCGCTTCCAGCCCCGTCCGCAGGACCATCGCATCGTCGCCTCCCAAGGCGGTCAGTTCCGTCTCCGCACACCTGCCGGCGCATCGCAATCCGCCAGCACCCCACAGTGGCCCGCTGGGGTGGATGTCGAAACGGGCCAGGCGTCCGGCCAAATCCTCGCTCCACGGTTCCGGGCCGAACACGCTGCGACTGCCGGAAAGCACCCACACTTCGCCATCCAGGCCCTGATCCCAGCTTGCATCGCGCACGCGCGCGGCAAGTACGCGGTTGAACAGTTCCGAACGCGCCGCCGACAGCAGGATCGAGCGCTGGTCGCGGCGCACGCGCCGGCCCGCGAACATCGAAAGCGCCGCCGCGACGTTGCCGCCTTCGCGGCCGAACCGCTGTTCGCCGAACCAATTGGGCAGGCCGCGAGCAGCGATCTGTGCCAACCGCGCGTCGATGGCCGCGCGTTCACCCTGCACATCGCGCAGCACCAGCACGAAGCGGTTGCCGGCCAACGCGCCACGCGGCAATTTGCGGTTGTGCCAGGTGGCATCGAGCACACGCAGGTACGACCCCGGGCTGGATCCGGGATCATCCACCTGCAGCAGCGCCACCTCCGGCGCCACACGCTTGGGCAGGTGCACGCTGAAGCGCTGGCGCGTCACCGCATGCCGGTCCTTCATCCCTGCATAGCCGATCGCCATCTCCGGCAATCCGGCCCATGCGGCCAGGCGCTTGGCCACGGCAGCAGTATTCAGGTCGCGCTTCTCGATGGTCAGCAGCAGGTGCTCGCCTTCGCCCGTGGGCTCGAACGCGTCGATTTCCTCGACCCGGAAATCCTCCGGCATGGTGCGGATGCGAGCGCTCAGTACCGCCGCGCCAAAAGCACCGGGCAAGTTCTCGCTCACGCCCCTGCGACCAGCAGCACCACCGCTTGCGCCGCAATGCCTTCGCCACGACCTGTGAAACCGAGCTTCTCGCTGGTGGTGGCCTTGATGCTGATGTCGCCGCTGTCGATGCCCAGGTCAGCAGCCAGCAGCACGCGCATCGCTTCCGCATGCGGCCCGACTTTTGGCAATTCGCAGATCACGGTGACGTCGGCATTGCCCACACGCCAGCCGCGCCCAGCGAGCAGTCCATTGCAATGACGCAGGAAGGCGCGACTGTCCGCATCTTTCCATTGCGGATCGGAAGGCGGGAAATGCCTGCCGATATCGCCCAGCGCCAGTGCACCGAGCATGGCGTCGCACAAGGCATGGATGACCACGTCGCCATCGCTGTGCGCTTCCACGCCCTGGTCGTGCGGCACGCGGATACCGCCCAGCATGACGTGGTCGCCCGGGGCGAAGGCATGCACGTCGATGCCCTGGCCGATGCGGATGTTCAAGGATCTCTGCATGGAATGAATACCGATTGCTGTCATCGAAAACCGATGTAGGAGCGCTCCATGGGCGCGAGCTCTTCAAGCTTTACGCGATCGGATCGAAGAGCTCGCGCCCATGGGGCGCTCCTACCGGGAACGTTGGGAGAGTATGAACTCGAAGCGTGCGAGGTCGGCCGGCGTGGTGACCTTGAAATTGTCTTCGCTGCCTTCGATCAGCAGTGGGCGCAGTCCCTGCAGCTCCATCGCCATCGATTCGTCGGTCGCTTCGATGCCCGCCCTGACTGCTTCCTCTAGCGCTTTCGACAGTTGCAGGCGGCGGAACAACTGCGGGGTCAGCGCACGCCACAAGCGCGCGCGTGGTTCCGTTCCATCGATGCCGCCGTCATCGCCGGCGCGCTTGAGCGTATCGCGCACCGGCGCCGCCAGGATCGCGCCGACCGGATCGTTGCGACCACGTTCCAGCAGCTGTTGCAGATCGTTCTGGCCCAGGTTGGGCCGGGCCGCATCGTGGACCAGCACGAAATCGTCGGCTTTCACTTCCGAAGGCAACGCGTCCAATGCGGCGGACACCGATAGCGCGCGCGCCGCGCCGCCGATGCAGGTCAGCACCGGCTTGTCCAGGAAGGAAGTCCAGCCGGGCCAGTCGGGATCGTTGTCCGAGATCGCGACCATCGCCCCTTCGACCGCGGGATGCGCAAGCAGCGCAGCCAGTGCATGCGCGATCAACGGCTGGCCCGCGGCGGAGAGATATTGCTTCGGCACTTCGCCGCCGAAGCGCGTGCCGCGTCCGGCGGCAGGCACCACTGCCCAGATCCCGGGCATCAGTGCTGCGACTCCGGATCCGTACCGGCCTGCGACTCTTCGTTCACCGGCGCCGGGGACGAAGGCGATTCGACTACCCGGTAGAACTTCTCGCCCGGCTTGATCATGCCCAGTTCGCTGCGCGCGCGTTCCTCCACCGCGGCTTCTCCGGACTTCAGGTCTTCCACTTCCGCGGCAAGTTCGTTGTTGCGCTCCTGCAATCCGTGGTTCTCGCGTTTCTGCTGGGCGACATGGTTCTGCAGTCCGTTCACCTCGCCCCAACTGCCTTCGCCGAGCCACAAGCGGTACTGCAACCAGCCCAGCAACAGGGCCAGCAACAGCACGGGCAGGAGCAGGCGTCGCATCGCTTATCGCTTCAGCGAAACGAAGGCGTCACGACCGGCGTAGCGCGTGTTCTTGCCCAGCGCTTCCTCGATCCGCAGCAGCTGGTTGTACTTGGCCACGCGATCGCTGCGGCACAGCGAGCCGGTCTTGATCTGGGTCGCGGTGGTGGCCACGGCGATGTCGGCGATGGTGGTGTCTTCGGTTTCGCCGGAACGGTGCGAGACGATGGCCGCGTAGTTGGCGTGGTGGGCCATGGCGATGGCTTCCAGCGTTTCGGTCAGCGTGCCGATCTGGTTGACCTTGATCAGGATCGCGTTGGCGGTGCCCGACTCGATGCCCTGCTTGAAGATCTTCGGATTGGTGACGAACAAATCATCGCCCACCAGTTGCACTTTGCTGCCCAGCCGCTCGGTGAGCAGCTTCCAGCCGGCCCAGTCGTCCTCGGCCATGCCGTCCTCGATGGTGATGATCGGGTATTCGGCCACCCAGCCGGCAAGGAAATCGGTGAACTGTTCCGAGGTCAGGCGCTTGCCCTCGCCCATCAGGTGGTATTTGCCGTTTTCGTGGAATTCGGAGCTGGCCACGTCCAGGCCCAGCAGGATGTCCTCGCCCGCCTTGTACCCGGCCTTGCCGATGGCTTCCAGGATCGTGTCCAACGCCTCGACATTGCTGCGCAGGTCGGGGGCGAAACCGCCTTCGTCGCCCACCGCCGTGCTCAGGCCGTGGCCCTTCAGCACCGACTTCAATGCATGGAATATCTCGGTGCCGGCGCGCAACGACTCGGCGAAGGAATCGAAGCCGACCGGCAAGACCATGAATTCCTGCAGGTCGACGTTGTTGTCGGCATGCGCGCCGCCGTTGATGATGTTCATCATCGGCACCGGCAGGACCACGTCATTGCCGTTGGCGAGGTGCTGCCATAGTGGCATTTTCTTCGAAGCCGCCACCGCATGGGCATTGGCCAGGGAAACGCCGAGCAGTGCGTTGGCGCCGAGGCGGCCCTTGTTCTCGGTGCCGTCGATGTCGATCAGGCGGCGATCCAGCCCTTCCTGGTCGGCTGCGTCGAAGCCTTTCAGCGCAGTGGCGATGGCGCCGTTGACGTTGGCGACCGCATGCAGAACGCCCTTGCCAAGGTAGCGGGTCTTGTCACCATCGCGCAATTCGACCGCTTCCTTGGAACCGGTCGAAGCACCGGAAGGCACCATGGCGCGGCCGAAAGAGCCGTTTTCCAGCGTGACTTCCGCTTCGAGGGTGGGATTGCCGCGGCTGTCGAGGATTTCGCGGGCGTGGATCTTGGCGATTGAGGTCATGGGGGATTCGGGTCTGTCAGAGTGAGGATTCGAGGAAACCGTTCTTCTTGGTAATGCTGTCCAGCGCCATCAGTGTTTCCAGCAGCGCTTCCATCTTGCCCAGCGGCCAGGCATTAGGGCCATCGGAAAGCGCTTCTTCCGGCTTCGGGTGGGTTTCCATGAAGATGCCGGCGATGCCGACCGCCATCGCGGCGCGCGACAGCACCGGCACGAATTCGCGCTGGCCGCCGCTCTTGCCGTCCATGCCACCGGGCAACTGCACCGAATGGGTGGCATCGAATACCACCGGGCAACCGGTGTCGCGCATCACGCTGAGCGAACGCATGTCTGAAACGAGGTTGTTGTAGCCGAAGCTGGCGCCGCGCTCGCAGGCCATGATCTGCTCGTTGCCGGTGGCCTTGGCCTTGTTGGTGACGTGCTTCATCTCCCACGGCGACAGGAACTGGCCCTTCTTGATGTTGACCGGACGGCCCGCGCTGGCGACCTTGTGGATGAAATCGGTCTGCCGGCACAGGAACGCCGGGGTCTGCAACACGTCGACCACCGAGGCCACCTCCTCCAGCGGCGTGTATTCGTGCACATCGGTCAATACCGGCACGCCGATCTGTTTCTTCACTTCGGCCAGCACCTTCAGGCCCTCTTCCACGCCCGGGCCGCGGAAGCTGGTGCCCGAAGTGCGGTTGGCCTTGTCGAAACTGGACTTGAAGATGAAGTTGATCCCCAGCCTGCCGGTGATTTCCTTCAGCTTGCCGGCGACATCGAGTTGCAGCTGCATCGATTCGATCACGCAGGGACCGGCGATGAGGAAGAACGGTTGGTCGAGGCCAACTTCGAAATCACAGAGTTTCAATGCATTGCTCCAACGTAGGAGTGGCGACACGTCGCCGGTGAGTCGCGAAACCAGTTTGAACCGCAGAAATCAAGCCGCGACTTACGTCGCCCCTACGAGTGTCGCCGAAACTCACGCCCTGGCTTCCTTCAACAGCTTCCCGCCCGCCTTCATTTCGCGTGCGGCGCGGATGAAACCGACGAACAGCGGATGGCCGTCGCGCGGCGTGGACAGGAATTCGGGATGCGCCTGGCAGGCCAGGAACCACGGGTGCACCGTGCGCGGCAACTCGATCATCTCGACCAGCAAGTCGTCCATCGACTTGGCCGAAATCACCAGGCCCGCGTCTTCCATCTGGGTGCGGTAGCGGTTGTTGAATTCATAGCGGTGGCGATGGCGCTCGGCGACCACGTCCTTGCCGTACAGCTCGCGGGCGAGGGTTCCCGGCTTGAGGCGCGCTTCCTGCAGGCCCAGGCGCATGCTGCCGCCCAGGTCGGTGCGCTCGTCGCGCTTCTCCACATCGCCGGTCGCGGTGCGCCATTCGGTGATCAGGCCGATCACCGGATGCGCGGACTGCTTGTCGTTCTCGGTGCTGTTGGCGTCGGCCATGCCGAGGATGTTGCGCGCGTAATCGACCACCGCGGCCTGCATGCCATAGCAGATGCCGAAGTACGGCACGCCATGTTCGCGTGCATACCGCGCGCTGACGACCTTGCCTTCGAAACCACGGTCGCCGAAGCCGCCCGGCACCAGGATGCCGTCGACGCCCTGTAGCGCGGACAGGTCGCCGCCCTCCAGCTCCTGCGCTTCCAGCCATTTCAGGTTGACCCGGGTGCGCTGGCGTAAACCACCGTGCTTCAGCGCCTCGCCGACGGACTTGTAGGCATCCTTGTGGTCCACGTACTTGCCGACCACGGCGATGGTGACTTCGTCCAGCGGATTGAGGGTGGCATCGACCGCGGCTTCCCATTCGGAAAGATCCGCAGGCTTGGTCACCGGCAGCTTGAGCTGGTTGACCACGATTTCGTCCAGGCCCTGTTCGTGCAGGTACAGCGGGATCTTGTAGAGCACATCCACGTCGCGCGCGGTGATCACCGCGCGTTCGGACACATTGGTGAACGAGGCGATCTTGCGCCGTTCGGAATCCGGCAACGACTGCTCGCTGCGGCACAGCAGTACGTCGGGCTGGATGCCGATCGAACGCAGTTCCTTGACCGAGTGCTGGGTCGGCTTGGTCTTCAACTCACCGGCGGCGGCGATGTACGGCACCAGGGTCAGGTGCATGAACAGCGCCTTGTCCTGGCCGCGCTCGGTGCGGATCTGGCGGATCGCCTCCAGGAACGGCAGCGATTCGATGTCGCCGACGGTGCCGCCGATTTCCACCAGGGCCACGTCGAAGCCTTCGGTGGCTTCATCAATGCAGCGCTTGATCTCGTCGGTGATGTGCGGGATCACCTGCACGGTGGCGCCGAGGTAATCGCCGCGGCGCTCCTTGCGGATCACGTTCTCGTAGATGCGACCGGTGGTGACGGAGTTCTTGCGGCTCAGGCGCGTGCGCACGAAGCGCTCGTAATGGCCCAGGTCCAGGTCGGTTTCGGCACCGTCGTCGGTGACATAGACCTCGCCGTGCTGGAACGGGCTCATGGTGCCCGGATCGACGTTGATGTACGGATCCAGCTTCATCATCGTGACCCGCAGGCCGCGGGCTTCAAGGATGGAGGCAAGCGAAGCGGCGGCGATGCCCTTGCCTAGCGAGGACACTACACCGCCGGTAACGAAAATCAGGGGAGTCATGGACGGGGCTCCGGAAAGCCATAGTTTACAGGCCCGGGCCGGTTTCCTCCACACGCCAGGCGTTTGCGGAGCCCGGAAAGCACGACGCCCCGACTAAGCAGGGCGCGTGCGGGCGAAAAGCCGCCCTAAACCATGGTTGTGTACCGGAAATACCGAAGATCAGGCAGAAGATCAGGGCTTCTTGCGCTCTTCTTCCTCTTCTTCGCCAGCGGATTTTCCGGCGCCCTCGCCCTTTGACTTGCGTGCCGCAGCGGCGGCCTCGTTCTGGGCGCGGCGCTGGGCCTTCTTGTCGGCGTCGGACTGGGGCTCGGCGCCCTGGCTGCTGGCCGAGGCCTTGTTGGCATCTGCCTTGCTCGACTGCGCCCAGGCGGTCGTTGCCGCGAGCACCGCGCTGGCGATGACGCCCAGGATCAGGATGTTGCGCTTGTTCATTGGGTTCTCCCTTGTACGACCGGCATGGTGACCGGCCAACGCGGAAAATAGCCCACTGCGGCCCACCTGCCACTGAACGTGCAAAAAAAACATCCAAGCCGCACACTTCGGGGCTGCAGTCGCCACTGAAAAATGCAACCCACTCCATGAATACCCGCTACAACGCCGCCGATATCGAAGTCCTCTCCGGCCTTGACCCGGTCAAACGCCGTCCGGGCATGTACACCGACACCACCCGCCCCAACCACCTGGCGCAGGAAGTCATCGACAACGCGGTGGACGAGGCCCTGGCCGGCCATGCCAGCGGCATCGAGGTAACCCTGTTCAAGGATGGCAGCTGCGAAGTCAGCGACGACGGACGCGGCATGCCGGTGGACATCCATCCGGAAGAGAAGATTTCAGGCGTGGAACTGATCCTGACCCGCCTGCATGCGGGCGGCAAGTTCAACAACCGCAACTACACCTTCAGCGGCGGCCTGCATGGCGTCGGCGTCAGCGTGGTCAATGCGCTGTCGAAGAAGGTGGAACTGTTCATCAAGCGCGACGGCAACGAATACCGCATGGAATTCCGCGACGGCGACGCGGCATCGAAGCTGGAAGTGGTCAACACGGTGGGCAAGAAGAACACCGGCACGCGGCTGCGCTTCTGGGTCGACCCCAAGTATTTCGACACCCCCAAATACAACCTGCGCGCGCTCAAGCACCTGCTGCGGGCCAAGGCGGTGCTGTGCCCCGGCCTGACCGTGAAGCTGTTCGACGAGGCCAGCGGCGAGCGCGACGAGTGGCATTACCGCGACGGCCTGCGCGATTATTTGAAGCAAGAACTCCTGCTGGGCGAATTGCAGGGCCGCGAACTGCTGCCGCCGGAATTGTTCAGCGGCCAGTTGTCCCGGCAGAACGAGATCGTGGACTGGGCCGTGGCCTGGATTCCCGACGGCGAACTGGTGCAGGAAAGCTACGTCAACCTGATTCCCACCGCGCAGCACGGCACCCATGTGAACGGATTGCGCAGCGGCCTGACCGATGCGCTGCGCGAGTTCTGCGACTTCCGCAACCTGCTGCCGCGCGGGGTGAAGCTGGCGCCTGAAGACGTATGGGACCGGGTGGCCTTCGTGCTGTCGCTGAAGATGACCGACCCGCAGTTCAGCGGCCAGACAAAGGAGCGCCTGAGCTCGCGCCAGGCCGCCGGTTTCATCGAAGGCGCCGCGCACGATGCGTTCTCGCTGTGGTTGAACCAGCACACCGATCTTGGCGAACGCATCGCCCAGCTGGCGATCGAACGCGCCAGCGCGCGGCTGAAGACCGAAAAGCAGATCGTGCGCAAGAAGGTGACCCAGGGCCCCGCCCTGCCCGGCAAGCTCGCCGACTGCATTTCCCAGGACCTGTCGCGCACCGAATTGTTCCTGGTCGAAGGCGATTCGGCCGGCGGCAGCGCCAAGCAGGCCCGCGACAAGGATTTCCAGGCGATCCTGCCGTTGCGCGGCAAGATCCTCAACACCTGGGAAGTCGCCAGCACCTCGGTCCTGGCCTCCGAGGAAGTGCACAACCTGGCCATCGCCATCGGTTGCGATCCGGGCAAGGACGACATCAGCGGCCTGCGCTACGGCAAGGTGGTGATCCTGGCCGATGCCGATTCCGACGGCCTGCACATCGCGACGCTGCTGACCGCGCTTTTCCTCAAGCATTTTCCGGCACTGGTCCAGGCCGGCAACATCTTCGTGGCGATGCCGCCGTTGTTCCGCGTCGACGTGGGCAAGCAGGTGTTCTATGCACTGGATGAGGAAGAGAAGCGCCTGCTGCTGGAGAAGATCGAGCGCGAGAAGCTCAAGGGCGCGGTCAACGTCACCCGCTTCAAGGGCCTGGGCGAGATGAATCCCTCGCAGCTGCGCGAATCCACCATTCATCCGGACACGCGCCGGCTGGTGCAACTGACCAACGACGACGATAGCGACACGCGCTCGCTGATGGACATGCTGCTGGCGAAGAAGCGCGCTTCGGACCGCAAGGCATGGTTGGAGCTGAAGGGCGACCTGGCTTCGCTGGAAGTGTGAATCCGATGGCGCTACCCGACCGGCACCTCGACCTGGGCTGCGGGAAATTCCCGCGAAACCCTTATGCCCGTGGCGCGCTGTCGGGAGTGGACATCCGTCCGCTGCAGGTGACGGAACGGTTCGACTACCGCATCGCCAACCTGGTGCTGCAGCCGATCCCGCACGGCAACGACAGTTTCGGGTCCGTGTCGGCGTTCGATTTCATCGAACACGTGCCGCGTCTGGTGGTCGCCACCAATGGAAGCGACACGCTGTTTCCCTTCATCAGGCTGATGGACGAGGTCTGGCGCGTGCTCGCACCCGGCGGCCGCTTCTACGCACTGACCCCGGCGTATCCACATCCCGAGGCATTCACCGACCCGACCCACGTCAACGTCATTACCGAAAAAACCCACGAGTATTTCTGCGGCGACAAGCCGCTGGCGCGGATGTACGGTTTCGACGGGAACTTCAAGATGCTGCAGGCCAGATGGGTGCAGCCCAAGTATCACTACAGCACCATCCCGGGCTCTCCCGACAATGCCAGGCCTCCCTCCGCGGGCGCGCAGGCGGCGCACGGATTGCGCACTCTGTCGCGCTGGCTGCGCGGCCAGCCCGCAACGGGACGGCGCGCCTACCTGCTCTGGGAACTGGAAGCGGTGAAACCGGCCGCGCGCTGACTTGCGGCGGCTATCGGGCCGGCCGGGTCACGGTGAACACACCCAGCATCACCAACATCGTGCCGATCACCTGCCACATGCCCATGGGTTCGCCCAGGATCAGCAGGCTCATTACTATCGTCGAGACCGGGCCGACCATGCCGATCTGCGAAGCCAGCGCCGAACCCAATCGCTGCACCGCCATCATCGTGGCCAGCACCGGCAGTACCGTGCACAGGGTGCCGTTGAGCAACGACAGCGTGTAGATCTCGGTCGGCAATTCGAACAGCGAATGCCACGGCCGCACGATCAGGAAATGCGCTATGCAGAAGGCTGCTGCCACTGCGCTGGCATACGCGGTCAGGCGCACGGCGCCGACCCGGGCCACCACTTCGCCACTGCCGACAAGGTAGGTGGCATAGCTCAACGCGCTCAAGAACACCAGGATCCCGCCCAGCGCGATACTGTTGCCGCCCACGTCCAGGTCATGGGCGAAGGCCAGTGCGACGCCGCAATAGCTCATCAACAACGCGAGCAACTGCCGGCCCATCGGCTTGCGGCGGAATACGACCACGCCGATCAGCAGCACCAGCGTTGGAGTGAGATACAGGATCAACCGTTCCAGGGTGGCGGTGATGTATTCCAGCCCGGCGAAATCCAGGAAGCTGGCCAGGTAGTAACCGCAGAAACCCAGGCCCACCACCTTCCAGCGATCGCTTCCGCGCAAGCGGAAACGTAGAGTGTCGCGCCGGACCCACCATGCCATCAAAGCGAAGAACGGCAGTGCGACCAGCATGCGCAGCGCCAGCAGGGTAATGGCGTCGGCACCAATCCGGTAGCCGAGCTTGACGATGATGGCCTTGCCGGAAAACGCGACGGCGCCGAACAAGGCCAGGGCCACGCCCGACCAGGGATGGCCAGGACGGGTCGGCGGCTCGGGTTGCGCTTCTACATGCGGTGTTTCGTCCGGAACGATGGACACCACGCTCATGCCAGCATCTGGCCAATCAACTCGCGCAGCACGGCCTGGGTGCGCGCCGCCTGTTCTTCGTCCCACTCGAAGCTGACTTCGTCCATGTAGATGCGCTGGCTGATTTCCAGTTGCACGGCATCGATGCCCTTGGCGGGATCGCCATATTCGCGGGTGATGTAGCCGCCCTTGAAGCGGCCGTTGACCACGAAATCGTGGCGATCCTGCGATGCAAGTACCGACTCCAGCCGCGACTGCAGCGCCAGGGAACAACTCGTGCCTCCCGCGGTTCCCAAGTTGAGGTCCGGAAGCCGTCCCTCGAACAGGAATGGCACCACGCCGCGGATCGAATGCCCTTCCCACAACCCGGCACGGCCGTGCTGGGCATGGATGCGCTGCAATTCGCCCGTCAACGCACGGTGATACGGACGCCAGTAGCGTTCGACGCGCTCCGCCACTTCGGTTTCATCGGGATCCTGCCCATCGCGATACACGGGTTCGCCGCTGAATTGCACATGCGGACACAGGCCGGTGGTGTTCTGGCCGGGATACAGCGACACGTCGTCTTCGGGCCGGTTCAGGTCAATCACGTAACGCGAATATTTCGGCACGATCATCGAGGCGCCTAGCTCGCGGGCGAAATCGTATAGCCTGGAGACGTGCCAGTCGGTATCGGGTACGCGCCGTGCGGAATCGGTCAGGCGTGCGGCGATGTCGTCGGGAACGGCGGTGCCGTCATGCGGCAGGCTGATCAGCAGCGGCGCGGTGCCGCGGTGCAGGGTATAGGTCTCCATCCGCGCATTGTACGTA
>JBOHXX010000050.1:0-13579 GCA_050737675.1 Pseudoxanthomonas sp. | reverse complement strand
GTATTGCGGCCAGCCAGGTTCAGACGTCGGCGATGACGATGACCTTGGCGGTGGTTTCGACGTCGGCATGCAGGTGCAGGACGACATCGTATTCGCCGATGTGGCGGAACGCGCCTTCGCCAAGGATGACTTCGCTCTTCTCGACCGGGAAACCGGCCTTGGTGAAGGCTTCAGCGATGTCGCGCGGACCGACCGAACCGAACAGCTTGCCTTCGGTGGCGGCATTGGCACTGATGGTGACACTGGCGCCTTCCAGCTTGGCGCGGCGGGCTTCGGCCTGGTCATGGATCGACTTGGCCTTGGCTTCGTAGTCGGCGCGCTTGGCTTCGAACTCGGCGACGTTGGCGGCGGTGGCCGGCACGGCCTTGCCCTGCGGCACCAGGTAGTTGCGGCCGTAGCCCGGCTTCACGTCGACCTTGTCGCCAAGGACGCCGAGGTTGGTCACTTTCTGCAGGAGGATCAGTTGCATGGTCTTGCTCCGTATTCGTTAGCGGGATTGATCCCGCAGCGGTGGGCTGTCCGAATGACAGTGGATGGGATGACGCTGGTTCCCCCGGGAGTCACGCGGGTAGCGCGACTCCCGGGGACACGACTCAGTTGTCGTGGCTGTCGGTGTACGGGATCAGCGCCAGGAAACGGGCGCGCTTGACCGCGGTGGACAGCTGGCGCTGGTAGCGCGCCTTGGTGCCGGTCACGCGGCTGGGGACGATCTTGCCGGTTTCGGTCAGGTACTGGCGCAGGGTGTTGAGATCCTTGTAGTCGATCTCTTTCACGCCTTCGGCGGTGAACTTGCAGAACTTGCGGCGACGGAAGAACTTGGACATGGGGGTGCTCCTTAGGCGGCTTCGGCAGTGTCGGAATCGGTATCGACGGCGGCTTCGACAGCCTCGCCCTCGTCGTCATCGCGACGGCGGCGTTCGCCACGCTCGGGCTTGTCGCCCTTCTCGTCCTTGCTCTTCATGATGATCGACATCTCGGTGTCGGCTTCATCGCGCTTCATGATCAGGTGGCGCAGCACCGCGTCGTTGAATCGGAAGCTCTCGGTCAGCTCGGCCAGGATCGCCTGCTCGACTTCGATGTTGAACAGCACGTAGTGGGCCTTGACCAGGTTCTGGATCGGGTACGCCAGCTGGCGGCGGCCCCAGTCTTCCAGGCGGTGGATCTTGCCGCCACCATTCTCGACCAGCGTCTTGTAACGCTCGATCATGGCCGGCACTTGCTCGCTCTGGTCAGGGTGGACCAGGAACACGACTTCATAATGACGCATCGTTGTATACCTTTCGGATGAAGACCCGGCAGGAAGCCGGACCGGACAGCCCCCCGACCGTCCAGGAGGACGCGGTGGGGCAAGGGTTCCTGCAGGCGGAAGCCCGCAGGAAGCCGGAAATTATGTCAGGTCAATGACTTAGCTGCAAGCCGGGCTGCCCGGAAAGCTCAGTGGGTAGTCTTCTGTACCGCGATCCAGGCATCGATATGTCTCTCCAGGGCCTCCAGCGGCACCGACCCGGTCTCCAGCACCGCGTCGTTGTAGGCCCTGAGGTCGAACTTCGGCCCCAGCTCCCGCCTGGCCTTGTCCCGCAGTTCGGAGATCTTCATCTGCCCGATCTTGTAGGCCAGCGCCTGCCCGGGGGTGCCGATATAGCGGTCGACCTCGTTGACGATGTCCTGGTCGGTCTTGGCCGCGTTGTCCTTGAAATAGGCGATGGCCCGCTCCCGGGTCCAGCCCTTGGCGTGCATGCCGGTATCCACGACCAGCCGCACCGCCCGCCACATTTCATAGGTTAGTTGGCCGAAACGGTCGTAGGGATCGTCGTACAGACCCATTTCGTAGCCCAGCTGCTCCGCGTACAGGCCCCAGCCCTCACCGTAGGCGACGAAATAGGCGGTGCGACGGAACATCGGTGCATTCGGCATCTCCAGGCCACGGGCGAACTGGAAGTGGTGCCCGGGCACGGCTTCGTGCAGCGACAGCGGCATCATCTCCCAGCGCGGCCGCACTTCCGGCTTGTACAGGTTGACGTAGTAATAGCCGGGACGGGTGCCGTCGGAGGCGCCCGGCTGGTAGTAGGCG
This sequence comes from Pseudoxanthomonas sp., assembly GCA_050737675.1. Classification (GTDB taxonomy): domain Bacteria; phylum Pseudomonadota; class Gammaproteobacteria; order Xanthomonadales; family Xanthomonadaceae; genus Pseudoxanthomonas_A. The sequence continues at coordinate 11,508 of JBOHXX010000050.1, read as the reverse complement.
GTGGTGGTATCCGGGGCGATGTTGTCCGGGATCGGGCGTACGCCATACGGCAGGCGCGGGATGGTCTTGAACACCTTCACCAGCTCCGGATCGATGCGCTTGGCCAATGCGCGGTATGCGTTCAGCAGTTCGTCCGGGGTCTTGTAGAAGAACTTCGGGTCGCTGCGCAGATAAGCGAAGAATTCGGCCATCGAGCCCTTGAAGCCGGTCTGGTCCTTGACCTTCTCCATCTCGGCCCGGATCCGCGCCACCTCCTTGAGGCCGATCTGATGGATCTGCTCGGCGGTCAGATCGGTGGTCGTGTAATAGCGCGCCAGGAAATCGTAATAAGCCTTGCCATCTGGCAGGTCGGCCGCGGCGATCGATTCGCGGGTTTTGGGCAGGTATTCATCGTTGAAATAGGCCTGCAGCTTGCGATAGGCCGGAACCACGTCGCCGGCGATGATGCGCTGGGCGTCGGCCTGCAGTTTGCTGCGCTCGGCCTGGGAAATGCTGTCCGGAAATTTCAGGAACGGCTTGTAGAACGCGCTCTTCGTTGGATCGTCGACCACCTGCCCGGCGATCTGCGCTGGCACGCGCTGCATCAGGACCCGCGGTGGCAGGTTGCCCGCCTTCACGCCCTCCTGCATCAGGACGGTGACTTGGTCGATGACCGTGGGCAGCGCCTGCAGGCGCTTCAGCCAGTCCTGGTAGTCCTTGAGGCTGGCGAAAGGCAGCACCTCGGCGATCCCGTCCGCGGTCTGCGGCCCGCCCTGGTGGCTGATCGGTTGCTGGTATTCGTGGAATTTCTGCCGCTCGATGCTGCGCTGCAGGTTCCACTCGAAGGTGTCGTAGTCGAGCTGGTCGGCGACCGACAGGCCCTTGCGATCGATCGCATGCAGCTGCTCCAGCGCGGCACGGTCCTCGGCTTCGCGCCGGGCGATGGCGGCCAGGCTCAGGTCGCTCCAGCGGTCATTGAAGCGGGAGTCGCCGTTGTAGCTGGCGCCCTCCGGGCTCTCGCGCAGGCCGCGCTCCCATTCGTCGGCGAAGAGCTTTTGCAACACGGGGTTCTGGCTGTTTGTCTGGGCGCGTGCGGGCACGACGGCAGCGCACAACACGGCTGTCAGCAGCAGGTAACGGAACATGGGGGACTCCGGATTCGGCGCACCGGGAGCTTAATACGAGGACATCAAGTCGGGGGGAGTGCCATTGGTCGCACTCGCCGCGCCGCGACGGCTTCAGGCCAGGTCAGCTTCGGTAGTGAAGCTTTCCCCGCATCCGCATTCGGCGGTGGCATTGGGATTATGGAACAGGAAGGTTTCGCTCAGCCCCTGTTTGCCGAAATCTATCTCGGTGCCGTCGACCAAGGCCAGGCTGTCGGCGTCGACGAAGATCCTGACGCCCTGCTGCTCGAACACCGTGTCGTCGGCGCGCTGGTCGCGGGCCAGGTCGGCTACGTGGCCCCAGCCGGAGCAGCCGGTGCGGGTCACGCCAAAGCGCAGGCCCAGGGCGCCGGTCTCGGCAACGAAACGCTGCACGCGCTGGAACGCAACCGGGGTAAGGGTGATGGCCATGGACTCTCCTTGCTGGCGGCGATTATAGACCCGTGGGCGCGGCGTTCCCGGCGCCGCTCCGGTAAACTCCGCGTTCCATTAATGGTTGCGTCGTACAAGGAATACAAGTCATGACGGTGGTTAGCGTCGAACATGCGCTGGCGGGAAAGATCCCGGCCGGCGGCGAAGTCACGGTACGCGGCTGGGTGCGCACGCGGCGCGATTCCAAGGCCGGGCTGTCCTTCGTCAACGTCAGCGACGGCTCCTGCTTCGCCCCGATCCAGGTGGTCGCGCCGAGCACGCTGGGCAACTACGAATCCGAAGTGAAGCACCTCACCGCCGGTTGCGCGGTCGTCGCCACCGGCGTCCTGGTCGCTTCGCAGGGCCAGGGCCAGAGCTTCGAGATCCAGGCAGGATCGGTGGAGGTCGTCGGCTGGGTCGACGATCCGGAAACCTATCCGATCCAGCCCAAGGCGCATTCGCTGGAATTCCTGCGCGAGGTCGCCCACCTGCGTCCGCGCACCAACCTGTTCGGCGCGGTCACCCGCATCCGCAACTGCCTGTCGCAGGCGGTGCACCGCTACTTCCACCAGAACGGCTACAACTGGATCAGCACGCCCATCATCACCACCTCCGATGCCGAAGGCGCCGGGCAGATGTTCCGCGTGTCCACCCTGGACACCGCCAACCTGCCGCGCAACAGCAAGGGTGAAGTGGATTTCTCGCGCGACTTCTTCGGCAAGGAAACCTTCCTCACCGTCTCCGGCCAGCTCAATGTCGAGGCCTACTGCCTGGCCCTGAGCAAGGTCTATACCTTCGGCCCGACCTTCCGCGCCGAGAACAGCAACACCACCCGGCACCTGGCCGAGTTCTGGATGATCGAACCGGAAATCGCCTTCGCCGACCTGGCCGAGGATGCGCGGGTGGCCGAGGAATTCCTCAAGTACCTGTTCCGTGCGGTTCTTGAAGAGCGCGGCGACGACCTCGCGTTCCTGGCCGAACGCGTGGACAAGACCGCGATCAGCAAGCTCGAGGACTTCATCAACGCGCCGTTCGAGCGCATCGAATACACCGATGCGATCAAGCTGCTGCAGGAGTCGAAGCACAAGTTCGAATTCCCGGTCGAATGGGGCCTGGACCTGCAGACCGAACACGAGCGCTGGCTGACCGAGCAGCATGTCGGCCGTCCGGTCGTGGTCACCAACTACCCCGAGCACATCAAGGCGTTCTACATGCGCCTCAACGACGACGGCAAGACCGTCGCGGCGATGGATGTACTGGCGCCGGGCATCGGCGAGATCATCGGCGGCAGCCAGCGCGAGGAGCGCCTCGACATCCTCGATTCGCGCATGGCCCAGTTCGGGCTGGATGCGGCGCATTACGGCTGGTATCGCGATTTCCGTCGTTACGGCACGGTGCCGCACGCGGGCTTCGGCCTGGGCTTCGAGCGCTTGGTGGTCTATGTCTGCGGGCTGTCCAACATCCGCGACTCGATCCCCTACCCGCGCGCGCCTGGCAATGCGGAGTTCTGACCAGTGATCCTGTTCTTCGCCCTGCTCTTCGTCGCCACCGCCATCGCCGGCCTCACTGCGTTCGCGATCTTCTGGCCGCTGACCCTGGTGCACGTGCGCGACCGCCACCCGGAGATCACCGCGCAACTGGGCACCGGCGCGTTCCTCAAGCCGGCGGCATTGGCCTGGTTGTTGAGCGGCCGCTATCGCGAAAGCCACGACAGTTCGCTGAGCGGGCTGGCGACGCCGGCCAAGATCTCGCTGCTGGTCATTTTCGGTGGCCTGGCCTGCGCCGGGCTGCTCTGGCTCCTGTCGCTGGTGATGGCATGAACGACACGATCGACTACCAATGGTATGTCGCCTCGCTGGGACGGACGCTGGTGTGGGCGCGTTTGCGCCTGCGCGAAGCGGGCACCGCGGAAGTGTTCGACAGCGACGGCAACACCCTGACTTACGACAGCGACGACACCGCGCGTGCGGCGTTGTTCGATGCCGAGTTCGTGGCCTTCGACGGACTGGACGAGGACGATGCGTTGGCCCGCGGGTTTTCGCTGAATGAGGTCTCGCCCCCACGCGCGGACAACGACACGGCGCTGCGCGGGTTGATGATTCAATCGCTGGGTGCGCGGGCCTGACCACAATAGATGTACACGCCACGCGCCTTTGCCGAAACCGACCTGGGCGAACTGGACCGGCTGCTGGCACGCGATCCGTTCGTCACCCTGGTCACTACCGGCGTCGACGGCGAGCCTTTTGCCAGCCACCTGCCGGTGCTGTATTTGCGCGAAGGCGACAGGATACTGATCGAAGGCCATTGGGCCAGGCCAAATCTACAGGCAACCCATGGCGGCACTGCGCTGATGATCGTGCATGGGCCGCACGCCTACATTTCGCCGGGCTGGTATGCCGACAAGGAAGAAGCCGCGCGGGTCCCGACCTGGAATTACGCAGTAGCCCACCTGGGCGGAAGGCTGGAGCCCTCGACCGACGAAACCTTCCTGGCCAGTATCGTCGACCGGTTGAGCATCCGACACGAAACCGCGATCGGCAGCGACTGGCGCTACCAGCACGAGCGCGAGGACCACCGCAGCCAGCTGCGGGGGATCATCGGCTTCCGCTTCGTGCCGGAGCGCATCGAGTTGAAATTCAAGTTCAGCCAGAACCACCCGGCCGCCAATGTGCGCGGCGCGGCACAGGCCCTGCGCGAGCAGGACGATCCCCGGCCGCGGGAAGTCGCGGCCATGATGCTGGAGCGGCTCGATCGCCGCCCACGGGACTGAGGAACGACATGGATCTGGAACTCAACGGCAAGCACGCGCTGGTCTGCGGCGGATCGGAAGGCATCGGCCGCGCCGCCGCGCTGGAACTCGCCCTGCTTGGCGCGAACGTCACCCTGCTGGCACGGCGTGCCGATGTCCTTGAAGCCGCTGCCGCTTCCCTACCCCGCAGCGCCGTTGGCCAGCGGCATGGCTGGGTCGCCGCCGACGTCTCGCGACACGACGAACTCGCCACGCAGGTGCAGGCACTGGCCAGTGCCGCCCCCGTGCATATCCTGGTCAACAACACCGGCGGTCCACCGGGCGGCCGCGCCATCGACGCCGATGCCGCCGCCTACCTCGACGCCTTCCACAAGCACCTGCTGGCCAACCAGGCCCTGGTGCAGGCGGTGTTGCCCGGCATGCAGGGCGCGCAATGGGGCCGCATCGTCAACGTGATCTCCACTTCGGTGAAGGAACCCATCGTCAACCTCGGCGTCTCCAACAGCATCCGCGGCGCGGTGGCCAGCTGGGCCAAGACCCTGTCGCGCGAACTGGCGCCGGACGGGATCACGGTCAACAACGTATTGCCCGGTTACACCCGCACCCAGCGGCTGGAACAGATCCTCGACGATCGCTCCGCTTCCACGGGGAAATCCCGCGATGCCATCGCCGCGACCATGCTGTCGACCGTGCCGGTGGGACGTTTCGCCGAAGCCAGCGAGATCGCCGCGGCCATCGCCTTCCTCGCCAGCCCGGCGGCGGCCTACATCAACGGAGTCAGCCTGGCCGTAGATGGCGGGCGCATGCAGTCGATCTGATCTCCACCCACCGTGCAGGAGCGTGCCTTGCGCGCGATGCTTTATTCATGTGGTCAGAGCATCGCGCGCAAAGCGCGCTCCTACGATGAGGCCTTGGCCGGTTAAGCTATCGACATGCAGAACCTGACCCACTGGATCGATGGCGAGGCACGACCCGCAGCCAACGGGCGTTGGCTCGATGTGTTGGACCCAGCTTCCGGCCAGGTCCATGCGCAAGTCGCCGCTGGCGACCTACAGGATGTGGAACTCGCAGTCGCCGCAGCTGAACGCGCCTTCCCCGTCTGGTCCGCAATGCGCAATTCAGAACGCGCCGCCTGGCTGGAAAAACTCGCCGCGGCACTGGAATCGCGCATCGATGCCTTCGCCCGCGCCGAATCGCTGGACGGCGGCAAGCCCTTCGCCCTGGCGCGCGATGTCGAAATCCCGCGCGCTGTTTCCAACCTGCGTTTCTTCGCCCAGGCCGCCACCCAGTTCGCCAGCGAATCGCATCACGGCGAGGCCGGGCTCAACTACACCTTGCGCACGCCGCTGGGCGTGATCGCCACGATCTCGCCGTGGAACCTGCCGCTGTACCTGTTCACCTGGAAGATTGCACCGGCCCTGGCCGCCGGCAACACGGTGGTCGCAAAACCGTCCGAAGTGACTCCGCTCACCGCCACGATGCTGGGCGAGCTGGCGGCGGAAATAGGTTTCCCCCAAGGCGTGCTCAATATCGTCCACGGCCTGGGCGCCGAAGCCGGCGAGCCACTGGTGACGCATCCCGGGATACGCGCGGTGTCGTTCACCGGCAGCACCGCGGTCGGCAAGCGCATCGCCGCGCTCGCCGCACCCGCGCTGAAGAAGGTATCGCTGGAACTGGGCGGGAAGAATCCCACTCTGGTCTTCGCCGACAGCGACTGGCGCAACCAGCTGGACACCTTGGTGCGGTCGGCCTTCCAGAATTCCGGGCAGATCTGCCTGTGCGGTTCGCGGCTGCTGATCGAACGCCCGATCTACGACGAATTCCGCGATGCCTTCGTCGACCGCGTGCGCAGCCTGCGCGTCAGCGACCCGATGGCCGAGGGAACCCAGTTGGGCCCGCTGGTTTCACAAGCGCATTTCGACAAGGTCGTCGCCGCCATCGCCCGTGCCCGCGAAGAAGGCGGCAACTTCCTCTGCGGCGGCAATGCGCTGGAACGGTCGGGCTGGTTCGTGGCACCGACGGTGATCGACGGCCTGGGCCCGGATTGCGCCAGCAACCGCGAGGAAATCTTCGGCCCGGTCGCGACTCTGCAACCCTTCGACAACGACGATGAAGCACTGGCGCTGGCAAATGCCGGCGACTATGGCTTGGCGGCTTCGGTCTGGACCCGCGACCTCGATCGCGCCCATCGCCTCGCCGCCGTCATCCGCGCCGGCATGGTCTGGATCAACTGCTGGCTGATGCGCGACCTGCGCACTCCGTTCGGCGGCATGGGCCAGTCCGGCCTGGGTCGCGAAGGCGGTTCGGAAGCGATGCGTTTTTTCACCGAACCCAAGAATGTGGGCATCGCCCTGCAAGGAAATCGCCCGACATGAAAATCCTCGACGAACTGCTGCGCAACAACCGCGAATGGGCCGAACGGGCCCGCCGCGAAGATCCGGAATTCTTCCTGCGCCTGTCGCAGTTGCAAGCACCGAAATACCTGTGGATCGGCTGCTCCGACTCGCGCGTGCCCGCCAACCAGATCATGGGCCTGGCTCCCGGCGAGGTTTTCGTCCACCGCAACATCGCCAACGTCATGGTCCATACCGACCTCAACTGCATGTCGGTGATCCAGTTCGCCGTGGACGTGCTGAAGATCGAGCACATCCTGGTGGTCGGCCACTACGGCTGCGGTGGCGTGAATGCGGCGTTGCACGGCCTGCGCATAGGCCTGGCCGACAACTGGATCCGGCACGTCGGCGACGTCGCCCAGAAACATGCGGCGCTGCTGGAAAGCTTCGCCCCTTCGCTGCGCAGCGACCGGCTGTGCGAACTCAACGCGATCGAGCAGGCCGAGAACGTCTGCCTGACGACAGTCGTGCAGGATGCCTGGGCACGCGGACAGAAGTTGTCGGTGCACGGCTGGGTCTACAGCCTGCTGGATGGTTGCGTGCGCGAGCTGGGCATGGACGTGGATTCCCCCGACCAACTCACGCCGGCCTACGGCAATGCCCTCGCTGGTCTGCTCCGGGAGCGGGAGCCGCTGTCGTGAACGACTCCATCCACGCGGCCAGCGCACCGGTTCCAGTCGGCACGTATCCACATGCGCGTCGCGTCGGCAGTCTGCTGTTCCTGTCCGGCATCGGCCCGCGCGATGCGGCAAGCAACGAGATCGCCGGCAACGAATACTTCGCCGACGGACGCGTGCGCAAATACGACATCGAAGCGCAGGCGCGCGCGGTGTTCGCCAACGTGCGCGCGGTGCTTGAAGCCAGCGGCGGCGCCTGGGAGGACCTGGTCGATGTCACCGTCTACCTCACCGACATGGCCCGCGATTTCAAGGCCTACAACCGGGTCTGGGCCGAGCACTTCCCCGATGCCGCCACCGCGCCCTGTCGCACCACCTTGGGTATCACCGCACTGCCGACGCCGATCGCGATCGAACTGAAGTGCGTCGCGGCGACCAAGCAATCGCGCTGAAGGAGAGCCGCCAATGCTGCCAAATCCACTTAACCTGCAAGCCTGGATCGAGGAACACCGCCACCTGTTGAAGCCGCCGGTCGGCAACAAGGTGATCTACGCCGGCGACTTCATCGTCATGGTCGTGGGCGGGCCGAACTCGCGCACCGACTACCACTGGGACGAAGGCCCGGAATGGTTCTACCAGTTGGAAGGCGAAATGGTGCTGCGTATCCAGGAAGACAACGCTGTGCGTGACATCCCGATCAAGGCCGGCGAGATCTTCCTGCTGCCGCCGCGCGTGCCGCATTCGCCGCAGCGCCTGCCCGACTCCATCGGCCTGGTGATCGAGCGCAAGCGCCTGGCGCACGAGGACGACGGGCTGCTGTGGTTCTGCGAGGAGTGCAACCACAAGGTCTACGAGGAGTATTTCCATCTGCACGACATCGAAAAGGATTTCCCGCCGGTGTTCGACCGGTTCTATTCGTCGCGGGAACATCGCACCTGCAAACAGTGCGGCCACCTCAACCCGGCGCCGAGCCATTACGAATTCCCCGATACCTGACACCCCTGGCGATCCCGTGACGAGACGCCCGTGCTGCGTTCGCTGATCGCCCTCAAGCCACGCGACGTGCCGTTGCGCGTGGCCCTGCGCAACACCGTCGCGGTGATCGCACCCCTCGCGCTCGGACTGGCATTCGACCAGGTCCCGGCCGGGCTGGCGATGACCACCGGCGCCATCAACACGATGTTCACCGACCAGCCCGGCCCTTATCGGCAGCGCATGCAACGGATGCTGCTGGCCGCACTTGCCGCCGGCTTGTCGGCGCTGATCGGCATCCTGATCGGCGAGCACACCACGCTGTTCGTGATCGCGGCAATCGCGTTCGGCCTGATCGGTGGCTTGCTGGTGGCGCTGGGGCCGGTCGCCGCACGCGCCGGCCTGACCAGCATGATCGTGATGATGATCACCGCCGACATGCGCCTGCCGGTCGTGCATGCGCCCGGGGTGGCGGCGCTGATCTTCGCCGGCGGCCTGCTGCAGATGCTGCTGGCATTAGCGGCATGGCCGTTGCAACGTTACCGACCCGAGCGCTTCGCCCTGGCCACGGTGCTGCAGCAACTGGCGCTGGTCGCGCGCACGCGACCGGACCCCTCGCAACCACCGCCGGTGTCGATGGCGGCGATGGAGGCACTGGAAACACTGCACGGCCAGCATCGTTCACGCGGCGTGGCGGTGCAGTCGTTCCGCATCATCGCGGAGTTGTGCGAACGCGTGCGCATCGACTTGCTGGCATTGGGCGACCTGGATGCCCGGGTTGAAGACGCCGATGTGCGCCTGCGCATCGAGGACCTCCTGGACAGCGCCGATACCATCCTGATGCACCTGTCGGAGGCCATGCGTGCCGCCGAAAAGCCATTCCGCGCCGAACAGGAAGTCGCCACCTTCAGTGCGCGCGTCGACGCACTGGCACGCGCCAGCGACGACGGCAACCCAAGTGTCCGCGACCGTCGTTTCCTGCGCGTCGCCGCTGCGCGCGCGCAAAGCCTCGCCGGCCAGTTGCGCTCGCTGGTACGCAACAGCGACTGGGCCAGCAGCCGCGGCGAAATCCGCGCAGAACTGGCCGAGGCCCGCCTGCCTTCGGCATTGCGCCCGCGCAATCCGTGGCAGGCCTTGCGCGCCAACCTGAAAATGTCGTCGATGGCGATGCGTCACGCGATCCGCTGCGCGGTGTGTCTCGGCCTGGCGGTCGCCTGCGAACGTGCCCTTGCGATCCCGCATGGCGTGTGGATCCCGATGACCGCCGCGATCGTGTTGAAACCGGATTTCGGTGGAACCCTGCGCTTCGGCCTGCTGCGCGTGGCAGGCACCTTCGCCGGCTTGTTGCTTACCACCTTGATCGTGCATTACGCGATGGACGGCGTGGTGCCGACGCTGCTGCTGATGGCGGTGCTGTGCCTCGCATTCCGCCTGCTGGTGCAGGTCAACTACGGCATCGGCGTGGCGATGCTGTCGGGCATGCTGGTGTTGCTGTTGTCGTTCGAAGGCATCGCACCGGGCGATGCGATCCAGATGCGCCTGTTCGGCACCCTGCTCGGCAGCGCGCTGGCACTGGTGGCCTACCTGGTGTGGCCTACCTGGGAAGGCCGGCGCGCCAACATCGCGCTGGCGAAACTCATCGAAAGCTACCGCGCACACATCTCCGCAGTGCTCGGCAACGACATCGCCGCCCTGCATGAAACCCGCACTTCCGCCCGCGCCGCGCGTACGGGAGTGCTCGCCTCGCTCGAACGCCTGCAGGCCGAGCCCAAGCGTGCGCAGGCGCGGGAGGAACTGGCGCTGACCGAGTCCTTCCTTGCCAACGCGCACCGCCTGATCCGCACTTCGTTGTCGCTGGAAGCGGTGCTGCGCGACGAAGGCAGTTTGCCGCAACTGCCGGAACTCACCGATTTCTCGGCACAGGTGGATCGCGCCCTGATCGCAATCGCCACGACCCTGCGTGACAACACGCCGTTGCAACTGGATTCCCCGCGCCCCGCGGAACGCCGCCTGGTCGAAGCCCTCGAAAAAGACCCGGCACTGGCCAATTCGGCCACCGGACTTGCGCTGGCCGATACCTGCGACCGCCTCGCCGACAGCATCGACACACTGGCGCACCTGTTGCGCCGGTCCGGGTCGCGCACTTCTCACGCAGCCATGGCAGCGGCCGGGTAAACTGCCTGCATGCTGAAAATCGACACCCATGCCCACTACCTGCCGCACACCTGGCCGGACCTGGCCAGGAAGTACAACGACGACCGTTTCCCGGTGATCCACCACGGTGACGACGGTCGTGCGCGGATCTACAAGGACGGCAAGTTCTTCCGTGAAATCTGGCCCAAGACCTGGGACCCGCAGGTACGCATCGACGACTACGCCAAGTTCGACGTGCAGGTGCAGGTACTGAGTACCGTGCCGGTGATGTTCAGTTACTGGGCAAAACCGGACCAGGCGCTGGCCCTGCACCAGGCACTCAACGACCACACCGCCGAGGCCTGCCGCCAACATCCGCGCCATTACGCCGGGATCGGCACCGTGCCGCTGCAATCGCCACGCCTGGCCGTGCAGGAACTCGAACGCTGCATGGACCAGCTGGGTTTGCAGGGCGTGCAGATCGGCAGCCATGTGGGGCAATGGAACCTGGATGCACCGGAGTTGTTCGAGTTCTTCCAGGCGGCGGCCGAACTCGAAGCCGCGATCCTCGTGCATCCCTGGGACATGATGGGCACGGAGAGCATGCCCAAGTACTGGATGCCGTGGCTGGTCGGCATGCCGGCCGAACAATCGCGCGCCGCGTGCTGCCTGATCTTCGGCGGCGTGCTGGAACGCCTGCCGAAGCTGAAGATCTGCCTGGCCCATGGCGGCGGCAGTTTCCCGTACACCATCGGCCGCATCGAGCATGGCTTCAACATGCGCCCCGACCTGGTAGCCACCGACAACCCGGGCAATCCGCGCGACTACATCAAACAACTGTATTTCGATTCGTGGGTAGCCGATCCACGCGCCCTGCAATACCTGCTCGACACCGTCGGCACCGACCGGGTGATGCTGGGCACCGACTATCCGTTCCCGCTGGGTGAACAGGAACCGGGCGCCGGCATCGCTGCGCTGAACCTGGATCCCGTCGGTCAGGCACGCCTTTACCACGGCACCGCACTGGAATGGCTGGGCCTGTCGGCCTCGCGCTTCGCATGAAAACCGTCCCCGTAGGAGCGGGCCTTGCC
>JBOHXX010000049.1:0-13639 GCA_050737675.1 Pseudoxanthomonas sp. | reverse complement strand
GAACGCAAGAGCTCGCGCCCATGGGGCGCTCCTACGGACCCCACACCCCCACCTGTCGAAGAAGAAATGAGCAACCAGCCCCGAAGCTTCAAAGTCGCGGTCGTTGGCGCCACCGGCGCCGTCGGCGAAGTCATGCTGTCGATCCTGGCCGAGCGCAAATTCCCGATCAGCGAACTCGTGGCCCTGGCCAGCGAACGCTCGGCTGGCGCCGATGTCGATTTCGGCGGGCGCAAGGTTGCGGTGCAGGACCTGGCTACCTTCGATCCGACCGGTATCGATATCGCCCTGTTTTCCGCGGGTGGCGACACCTCGAAGAAATACGCGCCGAAGTTCGCCGCGGCCGGCGCGGTGGTGATCGACAACTCCTCGGCCTTCCGTTACGACGACGATGTGCCGCTGGTGGTCAGCGAAGTGAACCCGGAAGCGGCCAGGAACCGCCCGCGCGGGATCATCGCCAACCCCAATTGCTCGACCATGCAGCTGGTGGTGGCGCTGGCGCCGATCCACCGCGCGGTCGGCATCGAGCGCATCAACGTGGCCACCTACCAGTCGGTGTCTGGCGGCGGCCGTTCGGCGCTGGAGGAACTGGGCAAGCAGACCGGCCAGCTGCTCAATTTCCAGGCCATCGACCCGCAGCGTTTCCCGGTGCAGATCGCCTTCAACCTGATCCCGCACATCGACGACTTCCAGGACAACGGCTACACCAAGGAAGAGATGAAGCTGGTCTGGGAGACCCGCAAGATCCTAGGCGACGACAGCATCCAGGTGAACCCGACCGCCGTGCGCGTCCCGGTGTTCTATGGCCATTCCGAAGCGGTCAACGTGGAAACCAAAACCAAGATCAGCGCTGCGGACGTCCGCAAGCTGCTGGAGTCCGCGCCGGGCGTGGAAGTGGTGGACGAGCATGTCGCCGGTGGTTATCCCACCCCGGTCACCCATGCCTCGGGCACCGACCCGGTCTACGTGGGCCGGATCCGCGAGGATTTCTCGCATCCGCGCGCGGTCAACCTGTGGGTGGTGTCGGACAACATCCGCAAGGGCGCGGCCCTGAACGCGGTGCAATTGGCCGAACTGGTCGCGGCGGAGTCGGCATAGGAATCGGCATAATCCGACCGCTAAGGCTATATTCGGCACTGATATAGGGAAGGGGAATGCCCATGACACAGGCTGCGACATCGTGATGAGGCATGGCGGGATGAACTACCGTTCGTGGGGCCTGCGTGGCTTGGCCGGCGTGGCGCTGCTGGCGTTCAGTAGCGCGGCAATGGCCCTGGGGCTGGGCGAAATCCGGGTCAAATCGCAACCCGGCCAGCCGCTGCTGGCCGAAATCCCGATTATTTCCAGCGAGCCCGGCGAACTGGAGCAGCTGCAGGTGCGCCTGGCTTCGCCGGTCACCTTCGAGCGCGTGGGCCTGGCGCGGCCGGAAGGCCTGATCAACAACCTCAGCTTCGCCGTGGCCTTGAGCGATGACGGTCGTGCGGTCGTGCGCGTCACCAGCCAGGAGCCGGTGCAGGTCGCCGCGCTCAATTTCCTGATCGAAGTGGATTGGGGCCAGGGTCGCCTGGTCCGCGAATATTCGGCGCTGGTGGATACGCCAGGTGCGCTGGCTGCGGCCAGCGAGCCGATCATCGAAGCGCCGTTGCCGCCGCCTTCCAACACGATCATCCGCGAGCCCGAAGCAGTCGTTGCGAGCGAGCCGGTTCCGCCTCCGGTGGAAATTCCCACTCCTGCTGCTCCAGCCGCTCCGACACCTGCCCCGGTGGCCGCTGCCCGGGCTGCACCGACACCCGCAATCCCGGCCGCCGCCAACGGCCAGATCGAAGTGCAGCGCGGCCATACCCTGTCGCAGATCGCCCGCGACCTGGGCCAGGGCAACAGCCTGGACCAGACCATGCTGGCGCTGCTGCGGGCCAATCCCGAGGCGTTCATCAACGGCAACATCAATCGCCTGAAGCAGGGCGCGGTGCTGCGCGTCCCGCAACCGGAAGAACAGGCGCAGCTCGGCGAGTCCGAAGCGGCCGCACTGGTCCGCGAACAGATGGCCGAATGGCGCCAGGCGCGTCGGCCGATACCGCAACCGGTTGAATCGGTGGCGACGGCTCCGGCTCCGGCCTCCACGCGGCGCGCGCCGACCACGGCCCCGCAGGTTGCCGAGGCGAGGCTCGAGATCGCACCGCCTGCCGCCAGTGCGGCGACCCGGGCGGGAACACAATCCGGCATCGATGCCGAAGGCGAGGGTGACATGCTGGCGAACCAACAATTGACGCTGACCAAGGAAGAGCTGGCGGCGCGCGAATCGGAAGTGCAGGAATTGCGCGCCCAGGTCGCCGAGCTGGAAAGCATCAAGCAGCAACAGGGCAAGCTGATCGCGATGAAGGACAGCGAGCTGGCGGCCGCGCAGCAGCGCCTGGCCAAGACGCAAGGCGATGCTTCGCAGCCGTTGTGGATGTGGGCCGGCCTGGGCCTGCTGCTGGCCGGCTTGGTGGTGGGTTGGCTGATCAGCCGCCGCAAGCCGGCGGCCGTGACCAAGCGTTCCGCTTACGACAGCGCGGCGATGGCCGCGGCGATGCCGGTGGCTGAAAGCGCCCGCGAGGAGGTTGCGGAAAGCGTGGACGGTGCGGTCGATGCACAGGAAGTGGACGAAGTTCCGGCCACGCTTGCCGAAGACGATGACCAGCCCGTGTCCGCGCCTGTTCCCGTTTCTTCCTTCTCCCCGCAGGCCTGGACCACGGCCGCTATCAAGCCCACCTGGCATACCGGGGAGGGCGGCCTGAACGTTGCGCCATTGAACGCCGCACCCGCCGGGCGCGAGCGCCTGGAACTGGCCATCGCCTACCTGGACCTGGGCGATATTGAAACCGCTCGCGACCTGCTCAACGAAGTGGTCGCCGGTGGCGATGCCGCCGCGCGCAACGAAGCCACGCAGCTGCTGCGCGAGATCGGCTGATCGCCCAGCGATGGAATGCTGCTGATGCGGTACGCGTTGGGTGTCGAATACGACGGCAGTGACTTCCGTGGCTGGCAGCGGCTGAGTCCGCACGGGCAGCCGGGCGAACCGACCGTGCAGGCCACGCTGGAAGATGCTTTGTCCTCAGTCGCTGCGACGCCAGTGCAGGTCGTGTGCGCCGGCCGTACCGACTCGGGCGTGCATGCCGAATGCCAGGTGGTGCATTTCGACAGTGACGCGCCACGCACGCCACGCAGCTGGAGCCTGGGCACCACCACGCGCCTTCCGCCGTCGGTTTGCGTGCGCTGGTGCCAACCGGTCGCGGATGATTTCAATGCGCGTTTCTCCGCGCGTTCGCGCCGCTACCGGTACCGCATCCTCAACCGCGCCGTGCGCCCGGCGCTTGGACGCCAGCAGCTGAGCTGGGAACGCCTGCCACTGGATGCCGACGCCATGCATCGTGCCGCGCAATCATTGCTGGGCGAAAACGACTTCAATGCGTTCCGCACCGTGCATTGCCAGGCGCCGCATGCGGTGCGCGACCTGCAACGCCTTTCGATCACGCGCGAAGGCGAGCATGTCGTGGTCGAAGTGCAGGCCAATGCGTTCCTGCACCATATGGTCCGCAACATCGTGGGTTCGTTGCTGATGGTGGGGAGGGGAGAGCGACCGCAAGCCTGGATCGCCGAACTGCTCGCGGGTCGCGACCGGACGCTGGCGGGACCGACGGCGCCTGCGGATGGGCTGGTGTTCCTGGGGCCGCTGTATCCGACGTCGTGGGGGTTGCCGGGGGAAGTGACTATGGGGCGAGGAGTGAGTGGAGAGGAGTGAGGAGTGAGAGAGAAACGGATATTCGTCTTCCTCCATGTGCTGGAATGACGAATACTCACTCACTCCTCACTCCTCCCGCCCCATGACCCATACCCGGATCAAGTTCTGCGGCCTGACCCGCGCCGAGGATGTGCGCCTGGCAGTGGAGCTGGGCGTGGACTACATCGGTCTGGTGTTTGCGCCGCGCAGCCCGCGCAGGTTGTTGTTGGGGCAGGCGCGCATGCTGCGCGAACTGGTGCCGGAAGAAATAGCGGTCGTCGCTTTGGTGATGGACAACACGCTCGCGGAGATCGAAGCGCTGATCGAAAACGTGCGGCCAGATCTGCTGCAGTTCCATGGCGGCGAAACCGACGCCTACTGCGCCGGGTTCGGCCTGCCTTTCCTCAAGGCCATCGCCATGGCCAGCGAAGACGAAGACGCGTCTGTGCGGGCCGCAGAATTTCCTTCCGCTTACGGCTATTTGCTGGATGGCCACGCCAAGGGCGAGCAAGGAGGCAGTGGCCAGCGCTTCGACTGGAAACGCGTGCCGCAGCTCGAGAAGCCGGTCTTTCTGGCGGGTGGCCTGAGCAGCGAGAACGTGGCGACCGCTATTCGCACGGCACAGCCCTGGGGCGTGGATGTATCCAGCGGCATCGAATCGGCGCCCGGAATAAAGAGCCCCGATCGCATGCGCTTGTTCCTGGACGAGACCCGGCGCGCCGACGCGCGACCCGATTGAGCGTTTGCATCACGGCGCATCGCCGGTCAGTTCGCGCCGCAGCCATTCGGCCAACCGGGTGGTGCGCGCGTCGGCCTCGATACGGCGGGCACAGAGTACCCATCGCCCCGGCGCTTCCACGAACCCCCATGGCGCCGCCAGGCGTCCTGACTCGATATCCTCGCTGACCAGTGGTTGCGGCGCGATCGCCACGCCCAGTCCGGCCACCGCCGCTTCCAGCAGGTAGTAGAGGTGTTCGAAACCCGTGCCGAAGCCCAGGCTGTCCGCTTGCAGGCCATTGCTTGACGCCCACGCCGGCCACGCCTGTGGTCGCGAGCTGGTATGCAGCAATGCTTCGCCCAGCAATGCCGCAGGCGGTTGATCGCGCAGCGAGTCGAAGCCCGCATAACGCGGACTCACTACCGGGCCGATCCTTTCGACGGCCAGTTCATGCACCTGCCAGGCTTCATTGAACGGCGGCTCCGCCAGCAGCAGTGCGGCATCCAGGCCGCTCAAACGCATATCGAAATCGCCTTCGTGGACCACCAGGTGCAGTTTCAGGTCCGGCAGCTCCCGGCTGAGGCGCGGCAAGCGGGGAATGACCCAGCGGGCCAGCACGCTGCCCGGGCACCCCAGCACCAGCGCCGAAGGTGCGCTGTCGCGACGCAGTTCCGAGCAGGTTTCCTCCAGTTGCTGGAAGGCCTGGCCGGCCGCGTCGCGCAGGCGCAGGCCGGCAGGGGTCAGGGTCAGGCCGCGGCCCTGGCGCACGAACAAGGCTTTGCCCAGCTCGCCTTCCAGCGCCTTTATCTGGCGACTCACGGCGCCATGGGTTACATGCAGCTCGCCCGCCGCGCGGGTCACGCTTTCAAGGCGGGCGGCGGCCTCGAAGGCGTGCAGGGCATTGAGCGAGGGCAGTATTCTGCTCATATAGGTGAGTTTTACTGACGTGTCATTGATATTTTATAGCTTTATAGCGGATTTTGTGTGCGTTAAAGTGCTGGCCCCGATGCACTCCGTTGATCGCACCATGAACCAAGCCCGCATTTCCGACTACCACGCTTATCCGGACGCCAACGGCCACTTCGGGCGCTATGGCGGTCGATTCGTCGCCGAAACCCTGATCGGTCCGCTGCAGGAACTCGCGGCCGCCTACGACGCGGCGCGCGTGGACCCGGCCTTCATCGCCGAGTTCGAGAAAGACCTGAAGCACTACGTTGGCCGGCCCAGTCCGATCTACGAAGCGGAGCGTCTGTCGAAGGAAGCAGGTGGCGCGCGCATCCTGCTCAAGCGCGAGGACCTGAACCACACCGGTGCGCACAAGATCAACAACACCATCGGCCAGGCCCTGCTGGCCAGCCGCATGGGCAAGACCCGGATCATCGCCGAGACCGGCGCCGGCCAGCACGGCGTGGCCAGCGCCACGGTCGCCGCGAGGCTGGGGCTGGAATGCGTGGTGTACATGGGCGCCACCGACATCGAGCGGCAGAAGATCAACGTGTACCGGATGAAACTGCTGGGCGCGAAAGTGGTACCGGTGACTTCCGGTTCGCAGACACTCAAGGACGCGTTGAACGAAGCCATGCGCGACTGGGTGACCAACGTGCAGGACACCTTCTACATCATCGGTACCGTGGCCGGTCCGGATCCGTATCCGCGGATGGTGCGTGACTTCAACGCCGTGGTGGGAAAGGAGGCGCGTGCGCAGATGCTGGCGGACTACGGCCGTCTTCCCGATGTGATCACCGCCTGCGTCGGCGGCGGCAGCAACGCCATCGGCCTGTTTCACGCTTTCCTCAACGATGCGGAAGTAAAGATCGTCGGCGCCGAAGCGGCCGGCGATGGCATCGAAACCGGCCGCCATGCCGCGTCGATCGCCGCAGGCCGGCCCGGCGTGCTGCACGGCAACCGCACTTACGTGATCTGCGACGACGACGGCCAGATCACCGAAACCCATTCGGTTTCCGCCGGCCTCGACTATCCGGGCGTGGGTCCGGAGCATTCGTTCTTGAGCGATGCTGGCCGCGCGCAGTACGTCGGCGTCACCGACGACGAAGCGCTCGCCGCGTTCCACACGCTGGCGCGCACCGAGGGCATCCTGGCGGCGTTGGAATCCAGCCACGCCGTGGCACAGGCGATCAAGCTGGCGCGCGATCTGCCCAAGGACGCGCTGGTGCTGTGCAACCTGTCCGGTCGTGGCGACAAGGACGTGCATACCATCGCTGCACGCGAGGGTTTCGAGCTGTAACGATTTCCCCCTTCTCCCTGCGGCGCCCGAAGGGTATGCAGGGAGAAGGTGCCCGAAGGGCGGATGAGGGTACGGCGGAGCAGCAGACGCCTGAGCCACCTTCCCTTCGCCGCACCCTCACCCCAACCCCTCTCCCGGTGGGAGGGGCCCAACAGAGCCTACTGATCGTGAGTCGAATCGACCGCCGTTTCGCACAATTGAAATCCACCCAACGCAAGGCCCTGATCCCCTTCGTCACCGCCGGCGATCCCTCGCTGGAGGCCACCGTGCCGGTGATGCACGCGCTGGTCGCGGCCGGCGCCGACGTGATCGAGCTGGGGGTGCCGTTCTCCGACCCGATGGCCGACGGTCCGGTCATCCAGCGCAGTTCCGAGCAGGCGTTGCGCCGCGGTGCGGGCCTGCGCTACGTGCTGCAGGCGGTCAGCGAATTCCGCCAGCGCGACGCCGATACCCCGGTGGTGCTGATGGGCTATCTGAATCCGGTCGAGATCCACGGCAACCAGCGCTTCGCCGAGGAAGCCGTGCAGGCCGGCGTGGACGGGATCCTGCTGGTCGACCTGCCGCCCGAGGAAGCGGCGGAGACGCGCGAAATATTCACCCGCCAGGGCCTGGACCTGATCGCGCTGGCGTCGCCCACCACCACGCCCGAGCGCATGGCCATGCTTTGCGGTTCCGCGCAGGGTTACCTGTATTACGTGAGCTTCGCTGGCGTGACCGGCGCGGGCCATCTGGATACGAAGGCCGCCGGACTGCGCCTGCATGAGCTGCGCGCCCAGGCCCGGGTGCCGGTGGTGGCCGGTTTCGGCATCAAGGACGCCGCAAGCGCCGCGGCCATGGCGGTCGAAGCCGATGGCGTGGTGGTCGGCAGCGCGTTGGTGGCTTGCCTGGCGGGCGCAGCGACTCCGGAGGAAGCCGCTTCCCGCGCTGCAGCATTCCTGGCGCCGCTGCGCCAGGCACTGGACGGCTGAACTCAAAAAGCGGCAGCTGGGATAAACTCGCGCGCTGGCCCAAGTGCCGAAACTGAACGGGGCATCGCATACACATGGCAAACGCATGAGCTGGCTGAGCAAACTGATGCCGTCGGGCATCCGCACCCAGGCGGGCACCAACAAGAACAAGCGCAGCGTGCCGGAAGGCCTGTGGGAAAAGTGCGAACGTTGCGGTTCCGTTCTTTATCGCCCCGAGCTGGAAGAGAACCTGGAGGTCTGCCCGAAGTGCAGCTTCCACATGGCGATCCGTGCACGGGCGCGGCTGGTGGCGTTGTTCGACGCCGGCGCGACCACGGAGATCGGTGCCGGCCTGGGGCCCACCGATGCGCTGAAATTCAAGGACCAGAAGAAATACGTCGACCGGATCAAGGCTTCGCAGAAGTCCACCGGCGAGCGCGATGCCCTGGTCGTGCTGCAGGGCCAGTTGAAGGAGCGCCCGCTGGTCGCCGCCGCCTTCGATTTCGCCTTCATGGGCGGCTCGATGGGCTCGGTCGTCGGTGAACGCTTCGCCTTGGGCGCCGAGCGTGCCCTCGAGATCGGTTCCCCGTTCGTGTGCTTCTCCGCCAGTGGCGGCGCACGCATGCAGGAAGGCCTGTTCTCGCTGATGCAGATGGCCAAGACTTCGGCGGCGCTGGGCCGCCTGCGCGAAGCCGGCCTGCCTTACATCTCGGTCATGACCCATCCGACCACCGGTGGTGTTTCGGCCTCGTTCGCCATGCTCGGTGACATCAACCTGGCCGAGCCCGAAGCGCTGATCGGCTTCGCCGGCCCGCGCGTGATCGAGCAGACCGTGCGTGAGACCCTGCCGGAAGGCTTCCAGCGTTCCGAGTTCCTGGTCGAGCACGGCGCCATCGACCAGATCTGCGACCGCCGCGAGATGCGCGACCGGCTCGCCGACCTGCTGGCGCTGATGATGCGGCAGCCAAAGCAAGGCGACAGTCCGCTGGTGGACGCCGCATGAGCCGCAAGTATTTCGGCACCGACGGTATCCGCGGACGCGTGGGCGAAGGCCCGATCTCGGCCGATTTCATGCTTCGCCTCGGCAACGCCTATGGCCACGCGTTGCGCGCGTCGGTCAAGAGCGAAGGCGACTGGCGCAAGCCGGTGGTGATCATCGGCAAGGACACGCGCATTTCCAACTACATGTTCGAGGCCGCGCTGGAAGCTGGGCTGGTCGCGGCGGGCGTCAACGTCGAACTGATGGGCCCGATGCCGACCCCGGCGGTGTCGCACATGACCCGGTCGCTGCGCGCCGACGGCGGCATCGTGATCTCCGCTTCGCACAACCCGCACCATGACAACGGCATCAAGTTCTTCTCCGCCGAAGGCGAGAAGCTGGACGATGCAACCGAACAGGCCATCGAGGCCGCGCTCGAGCATCCCTTCGTGACCGTGCCCTCCGAGCAGCTGGGCAAGGCCGTGCGCACCCGCGATGCCATCGGCCGCTACGTGGAGGCCTGCAAGAATTCAGTGTCGCGGCAGTTCGACCTGCAGGGCATGCGTATCGTGGTCGATTGCGCCAATGGCGCGACCTACCAGGTCGGTCCGATCGTGCTGCGCGAACTGGGTGCGCGGGTCGAGGTGATCGGCGCGGAGCCCAACGGGCTCAACATCAATGACGGCGTAGGCTCCACGCACCCCGAGCTGTTGGCCCGGCGCGTGCGCGACAGCGGCGCCGACCTGGGCATCGCCTTCGACGGCGATGGCGACCGCGTGTTGTTCGTGGATGGGCAGGGCGAGATCGTCGATGGCGATGGCCTGGTCTATGTGCTGGCCAACGACTGGAAGAAGAGCGGGCGCCTGCGTGGCCCCGTGGTCGGCACGCTGATGACCAACTATGGCTTGGAAAAAGCCTTCGGCGAGTCCGGCATCGAGTTCGTCCGCGCCAAGGTCGGCGACCGTTATGTGCACCAGGCGCTGGTCGAGCGGCAGGGCATCCTCGGTGGCGAAGCCTCGGGACATCTGCTGTGCCTGGACCGCACCAGCACCGGCGATGGCATCGTCAGTGCATTGCAAGTGCTTGAAGTGCTCGGCCGCACCGGGAAATCGTTGCGCGAAGCGCTGGCCGGCCTGGTCATGGTGCCGCAGAAAACCATCAACGTGCGACTGGCCAATGGCGCCAAACCCACGGAAGCCGAAAGCGTGAAAGCCGCACTGGCCGAGGCGCAGGCCGCGGTCGCCGGTCGTGGCCGCGCCTTCCTGCGTCCGTCGGGCACCGAGCCGGTGGTGCGGGTCACCGTGGAAGCCGATGACGATGTATTGATGCAGGACACGTTGGACAAGCTGGCCGATGCGGTGCGCGCGGCTGTGTAGAAGGCTCGCTTCCCGATGAAGCGGAAAAAACAGGCAAGAGCAGACTGATGACAGCAAGAATCCCCACCCTCGATATCACCCGCTTCGACACTGATCGCGAGGCTTTCGTGGCCGAACTCGGCGCTGCTTACCGCGAGTGGGGTTTCGCCGGCATCCGCAACCACGGCATCCCGCAGCCGGCGATCGATGCCGCCTACGACGTATTCCGGAATTTCTTCGCCCTGCCCGGGGAAACCAAGCTCAAGTACCACGTGCCCGGCAGCGGCGGCGCGCGCGGCTACACCCCGTTCGGAGTGGAGACGGCGAAGGATTCAAAACACTTCGACCTGAAGGAGTTCTGGCACATCGGTCGCGAGATCCCACGCGATTCCAAGTATGCCGAGGTCATGCCGCCCAACCTGTGGCCGGACGAAGTGCCGGGTTTCCGCGAACATGGCTATGGCTTGTACGAAGCGCTGGACCAGCTTGGTTCACGCGTGTTGTCCGCGCTCGCGCTTCACCTGGAGTTGCCTGGGAACTATTTCGCCGACAAGACCGGTTCCGGCAATTCCATCCTGCGCCCGATCCACTATCCGCCGATCACCGCCGACGACATCCCCAATGTGCGCGCCGGCGCGCACGAGGACATCAACCTGATCACCCTGCTGGTCGGGGCCAGCGCAGCGGGCCTCGAGGTGAAGTCCAAGCAGGGCGAGTGGGTGCCGTTCACTTCCGACGCGGACACCATCGTGGTCAACATCGGCGACATGCTTCAGCGCCTGACCAACCATGTATATCCGTCCACGACCCACCGGGTCACCAACCCGCCGGGCGAACAGGCGCGCAAGCCGCGTTATTCGGTGCCGTTCTTCCTGCACCCCAACCCGGATTTCCTGATCGACGTGCTGCCTTCCACGATCAGCGCGGAAAACCCCAGGCGCTATCCCGAGCCGATCACTGCCCAGGGCTACCTGGAAGAACGCCTGCGCGAAATCAAGCTGAAGTGACCGCCGTGCGACGCCGGGCCGCGGCCATGCCTTGCGTTGCGGCAGAGCCGCGGGGCAGGATGCGGGCATGACCTTCATCTCCTATGCGCAGAACTTTGAAGACATCGCCCTTTGGCGTGCGCTGCAGTTCTTTCCGGGCGGGTTCTACATCGATGTCGGCGCCAACGACCCAGATCATGATTCGGTGACGCGGGCGTACTACGAACGTGGCTGGCGTGGCATCAACATCGAGCCGGTCGACGCCTATTACCGCGCCTTGTGCCGTGAGCGTCCGCAGGACGTGAACCTGCAGTTGGTGGTCGGCGAGGCTGGGGGGGAGGTGGATTTCCATGTCTTCCCGGATACCGGGCTGTCCACGGCCAGCGCTGACATGGTCGCGATGTACGCCGCCTCCGGCCTGCAGCTGGAAACCCGCAAGTTGCCGATGCGCACACTCGCCTCCATCTGCGAGGAACATGTCACCGGCGAGATCCATTTCCTGAAGATCGACGTGGAAGGATTCGAAGGCGCCGTGTTGCGCGGAATGGATTTCACGCGCTGGCGGCCCTGGCTGATTGTGATCGAAACCCCGTTCGACCAGGAGCCGGAATGGAAGTCCATCGTTCCGGATGCCGGCTACCGCAAGGTCAGGTTCGATGGCATCAATACGTTCTACCTGGCCGATGAGCACGCCAACCTGGCAGGTGCATTCGACATTCCCCCGTGCACGATGGACGAATTCCAGTTGCGATACGGGCATCCGCTGAGTTTCCCGGTGGAGGTAGCCGAGGCGTCGCTGCGTGAACAGTGCAGGCGTGCCGAGCTGGCCGAAGCGCGAGTCAGGGAGCTTGAAGGGAGCCGCTGGTTCAGGCTGGGGCAACAGCTGCACCCGCTACGCCGCCTGCTGCGAGGCTGAAGCTGGCTTCCCGGACTTCAGTCCGCGCGGAGGGTACGGCTCGAATTCCTGCCCATCACTCCCGGCACCAGGTGCTGCGGCAGATGCCTGGCGATGAAATGAGCCAACCAATAAACGCGCGAGGCATCGTGGAATTCGGCCCAGGTGAAGCCCAGGCATGACGCGGTCACGTGCACACCATGGTCGCTGTTCTCCAGCGACAGCGATTCGCTGAACTTGACCAGGTAAGCCGGCCGCAGCGTACAGCGCCTGCCCGTCCGTACCCGGCACCAGCGCGGCGAACGAGGCCACGTTGAGGCGG
This sequence comes from Pseudoxanthomonas sp., assembly GCA_050737675.1. GTDB lineage: Bacteria > Pseudomonadota > Gammaproteobacteria > Xanthomonadales > Xanthomonadaceae > Pseudoxanthomonas_A. Next base: position 1,435 of record JBOHXX010000049.1, on the reverse strand, counting down.
CGGTTGTTGCCCGAAGCACGGAACACAGGCAGCTGGATGCACGGGAAACCATGAAACTGCCTGTCAGATGGGGTCGGGGAGGGGTATCGGCTATCCTTTGCGGCCTCCGAGGCAGGCCCGACAGGAAAAAAACGATGCGCCGCAAGATCGTAGCCGGAAACTGGAAACTGCATGGCAACCGCGACTTCGCCACCACGCTGGTGGCCGAACTGGTCGCCGGCTTGCCCCTGGACGGGGTCGAGCTGGTCGTGCTGCCGCCGTTGCCCTACCTGGGCGACCTGATCGAGGATTTCGAGAGCCACGCCATCGCCTTCGGCGCCCAGGACGTCAGCAGCAACGAGAAGGGCGCCTATACCGGCGAGGTTTCGGCGGCCATGCTGGTCGATGTGGGTGTCCGCTACGGCCTGGTCGGCCATTCCGAACGTCGCCAATACCACGCCGAAAGCAGCGAACTGGTGGCCGCGAAGTTCCGGGCGGCGAAGAATGCCGGGCTCATCCCGATCCTTTGCGTAGGCGAGACCCTGGAGCAGCGCGAGGCGGGCCAGACCGAGGCCGTGATCGCGGCCCAGCTGGAGCCGGTGCTGGATCTGGTCGGGGTGGAGGCCTTCAGCGGGGCGGTGGTGGCCTATGAACCGGTCTGGGCCATTGGCACCGGGCGCACTGCCAGCCCGCAGCAGGCACAGGAAGTCCATGCCTTCATTCGTGGCGTGGTCAAGGCCCGCGATGCTAGAATTGGCGATTCGCTGCCGCTGCTGTATGGCGGAAGCGTCAAGCCTGACAACGCTGCGGAACTGTTCGCGCAAGCCGATGTCGATGGTGGGCTGGTCGGCGGCGCCTCCCTGGTGGCTGGCGACTTCCTGGCTATCGCCCGGGCGGCGGCGGGTTGACCAAGGCACCATAGATCAGAACAGCACTTGTCAGAGCACCACTTGCAAGTCCAGCGGGGTTCGCCGGGCTTCTTCAAATTCGATCGAGATCCATGAAATGTTGATGTTGACCCTGAATGTAATCTACGTGTTGATCGCCATCGCGATCATCGCCCTGGTGCTGATGCAGCGTGGCAGCGGCGCGGCCGCCGGTTCCGGCTTCGGCGCGGGTGCTTCTGGCACCGTCTTCGGCGCGAGTGGCGCATCCAACTTCCTGTCCAAGAGCACCAAGTGGCTGGCAATCACCTTCTTCGCCATCAGCCTGTTCATGGCCTGGAACGCATCGCACAGGGCACGCCCGGTAGTGGAGCAGAATCTCGGCGTGATGGCCGAACAACCCGCGCCTTCGCCGGCGGGTGAATTGCCCAAGCAGGCACAGCCGTCCACGGTGCCCAGCGCCCCGGCTGGCATTCCTTCCGCGACACCAGTGGTGCCGGCGGCGCCCGCCGCGACCACGCCCGCACAAGCGGCTCCGGCGGAAGTGGAAAACACGCCCGCCAAGCCCACAC
>JBOHXX010000048.1:0-13646 GCA_050737675.1 Pseudoxanthomonas sp. | reverse complement strand
GGCCTGCCGCCCTTCGAGGTGCTGGCGATCGGTTTCGGTTTCGCGGCGCTGTTCGGATCCATCCGTACGGCTTTCCGTGGCGCACGAGGCTGGCGCGAGCTGCGCCAGCCGTGGCCGGCGTTGGCGCTGACCACCGCCGCCCTGTTCGGCTATCACGCGCTGTATTTCATCGCCCTCAAGCGCGCGCCGGCGGTGGAAGCCAACCTGCTCAACTACATGTGGCCTTTGCTGATCGTGCTGTTCGCCGGCCTGCTGCCCGGCGTACATGTCCGCGTCGCGCAAATCGCTGGCACGTTGCTGGGACTGGTCGCGGCCATCGTCCTGGTCACCCGCGGCAGCGGTATCGAAATCCAGCCGCGTTATCTGTCCGGCTACCTCGCGGCCCTGTGCGCGGCAGTGATCTGGGCGGCGTATTCGGTGCTCAATCGTCGCCATGCCGCGGTGCCCAGCGCCGCGATCACGGTGGCGTGCGCATTGGTCGCGGTGTTCGGGGCGATGGCGCATCTGGCTTTCGAGCAGAGCGTGCAACCGAGCACCCTGCAATGGGGCGTATTGGCGCTGATGGGCCTGGGTCCGGTGGGCGCGGCATTCCTGTTGTGGGACCACGGCACCAAGCATGGCGACATCGCGCTGCTCGGCAGCCTGTCCTATCTGGCGCCGCTGCTGTCCACGCTGCTGCTGGTACTGGCCGGCCGCGCCGAGCCGCACTGGTCGCAGGCGGTGGCGATCGCACTGTTGCTGCTGGGCGCGTGGTTGAGCGTGCGCACGCCGAAGACGTAGGAGCCCGGTGCTTCCGGATCAGTGGATCTTCTCGCCCCTGGCGAGCATCTCCACGAATTTCTGCGCACGCGCCACGCGTGTCTCCGGTTTCCTGGCGGTGTGCACGCGCCAGCAGAACGCATAGCGGTTGGTCTTGTCGAGCTGGTCGAAGAACGCCTTGGCCTCCTTGTTCTTCTTCAGCGCTTCGGCGAGTTCGACAGGCACTTCCATGCCGGAGAAACTTTGATACGCAGCGTCCCAGCGTCCATCGGCCCTGGCCGCCTCGACCTCGCGCAGGCCATTGGCCTGCATGCGCCCTGCAGCGATCAAACGTTCCACGTGGGCGATATTGATCTTCGACCACAGGCTGCGTGGGCGACGCGGGGTGAAGCGCTGCAGGAAGAACTGTTCGTCGTGCCCGCGTTTCAGGCCGTCGATCCAGCCGTGGCACAAAGCCACTTCCAGCGCCTCGGCATAGTTCACCGAAGCGATTCCGGAATCCTTCTTGGCGATTTGTAGCCAGATGCCCTTCTCCGCTGCATGCGCGGATAGCCATTTCTCCCAGGCCTTCTGGTCCTTGAAGTGCTTGATCGGCAGGTCGTCGGGCACGGGCATGGTCCTTACTCCGCGGCTTCCTGCAATCGATACACGGTGGTGGCGGTCTGTTCGCCACGCCATTGATCGTTCGCGCGCACTTCGATCCGATGTTCGCCCACGGCCAAATCGGTGGGCAAGGCACCACGCCAAAGGTGCCGTGAGGGTTCGGCTTCAGGCGAGCGGTCGTAACCGCGCAACCTATCGGCGTTATCGTCGCGGGTGTTCTCCGCCAACAGGTTCGGATCGGGTTGGCGTACGAGCGTCATCGGTTTCCATTGGCCTTCATCGACGCGGTATTCCACCTTGCTTTCGTCCTGGCCCATGAACACGTTGGCGTACACCGCGAAGGCCGGATAAGCGCCCTTCCGCAACACCTTGGGCGCGTGCAGCGACAGTGCACGATCCGGATCGCGCGCCGGATGCCAGGCCAGCGAATATTCGCCACCGGCACGTACCTGCAGGCCGGCATAACCGTTCGGCGTTCCATCGGCCATGGTGGTATCCGGGATGCCCTGCGCGTCCTTGACGCCTGACCAGAACGCACCGCAAGCCGCACCGACGTTGTATTCGTGCAGCGGCGCTGCGCCATGCCAATCGTTGCCAGCGCCGTGGTACACGTGTTGCTGGGTGTGGCTGTGGCCGCTGAGCAGCAGCACGTGCGGGAATTCCTTCAGCAAGGCGAACAGCCGCGCGCGATCGGCGTGGCGGAAGGTTTCCACGCCGGGCTTGGCATCGAAGAACGGGATATGCACGCCAAGCACCAGCAGCCGGTCTTTCGGCACGGTGGGCAGATAGGCCTCGAGGAAGGCGAACTGGTCCTCGCGCAGGCCACCGATGTAGGCCGGCTTCTTGCCGGGCATGTAGACCACGTCATCCATGCCGATGAACACCGCCTGCGCTTCCTCCCAGGCGAAAGTGTCTGGGCCAAAAGTATTCCGGTAGGTCAGCAGCGAATCCTCGTCGCGGCTGGCGTCGAAATCGAGGTCGTGGTTGCCGGCGATATGCAGCCACGATACCTGCAGCATCCGCGTGACCTGGTTCAACTGCGGATACAGCGAGAGATCGTCGTTGACCACATCGCCGAGGGTGAGCCCGAGCGTGGCGTGATGCTTGCCGACGAGGGGCTCGACAATGTCTCGCTTGTAATAGTCGATGTCGGCCCGGCTCTTGGTCTGGGTGTCGGAGAACACCAGCACTTCGAGTGGAACATCGCCCCCCGTAGCAGCAGGCTTCGGCAGCAGGCCGAAATTCCTGCATGCGGGAAAGGCAGCAGAAATGCCGCCGTATTTCAGTTCGGGACCAGCCGCGGTGCGGATGTTGTTCCAGAAATCCGGCAGCCCGTCCTTGCGTTCCGGAAGGTCGTATCCCACCGGCTTGATCACGAAGACGGTGCGCCCGTCCACCACCGGTAGTTGATACCTGCCGGCCGCATCGGTCAGCACCAGTTCCACGCCATCGGAAACCTTGATGCCCGCCAGCGGCTTTTCAGCGTGGTCGATCCGACCGTCACCATTGCCATCTTCCCAGACCACGCCCTGGTTGCACGGCGCAGGCTTTGCGAACGCAGGCACAGCCAGCAGCAATAGAACAGTGGATACGATCAGGCGCATGGATGGCTTCCAAGGGGCATCACGCCAATTATGACCCGACCCTGCGGCGCGTGTGTGTTGGAGCGACGCAAGTCGCGAGGTCGACATCAATGATGCTCTTTCGCGACTTGCGTCGCTCCTACAACATTCGCCTATCCGCGGTGCCGTTGCTCCAGCACCCGCACCGCGTCCGCCAGGGAAAGCCCACGCGCGCGTAGCAGTACAGTCAGGTGGAACAACAGATCCGCCGATTCTCCCAGCAATGCCTCATCGTCCTGGACGACACCGGCCAATGCGGTTTCCACACCCTCCTCGCCCACCTTCTGCGCGATGCGGCGCACGCCATCCTCGAACAACCCGGTCGTGTAGCTGCCGGCAGGACGCTCACGCTCGCGTTGCGCGACCAGCGTATCCAGGTCGGCCAAAAAGTCGCCGGGCGCATCGGGGAAACAGCTCGCACGTTGCAGATGGCAGGTCGGTCCCTGCGGATTGGCCAGCACCAGCAGCGTGTCGTTGTCGCAATCCTGCTCGATCGACACCAGCTCCAGCACATGACCCGAAGTCTCGCCCTTCTTCCACAACCGCTGCTTGCTGCGGCTGTAGAAGGTGACGAAGCCACTGGCGCGCGTGGCCGCCAGCGCATCGGCGTTCATGTAGCCGAGCATCAGTACGCGCAGGTTGGCGACGTCCTGGACGATGACAGGCAACAGGCCATCGCCTTTCGCCCAGTCCAGGTTCTCGAATTCATGCGGCATCGCGCACCTCTATCTGTTGCGAACGCAGGTAGCGCTTGAGCGCGGGAATGGCGATGGCTCCACTGTGGAACACGCTGGCAGCCAGCGCGCCGTCGACATCGGCGTCACGGAAGACGGCGGCGAAGTGCTGCATCTCGCCTGCGCCCCCGGAGGCCACCAACGGCACTTCGCAAAGCGCCCTCGCTTGCTGCAACTGGGCGATATCGTAACCACGGCGCACGCCATCGCTGTCCATGCAGTTCAGCACGATCTCGCCGGCGCCCAGGTGCTGCGCTTCGACCAGCCAGTCCAGCGTGCGCAAGGACAATGCTTTGGTCCTGGAAGGATCACCGGTATTGCTTCGCACCCGCCATTCGCCGTCGGCTTCGCGGATCGAGTCGATGCCGACCACGATACACTGCACGCCGAAGGCATCGGCCAGTTCGGAAACCAGGCCAGGTCGCTCCAGCGCCGGGCTGTTGACCGAGATCTTGTCCGCGCCCGCATGCAGCACCGCGCGTGCGGTCGCCACGTCACGGATGCCACCGGCGACGCAGAACGGGATGTCGAGCAGGCTTGAAACGCGCTCCACCCAGGCGTAATCGACGGAGCGGCCTTCCGGGCTGGCGCCGATGTCGTAGAACACCAGCTCATCGGCACCCTCATCGCGATAGCGCAGCGCCAGTTCCGCGATATCGCCCATGTCGACGTGGTTGCGGAAACGCACGCCCTTGACCACGCGCCCGTCGCGCACGTCCAGGCAGGGAATGATGCGCCGGCTCAGCATGCCAGGGCCTCTTCCAGATCCAGCTTCCCTTCCAGCAACGCGCGACCGAGCACGATGCCGGCGCAACCCTGCGCCTTGGCCGCAGCGACATCGGCCACCTCCCGAACACCGCCGGATGCCTGCACCCGCAAGCCTGGCGCGATAGCCCGCAAATGTGAGTACAGGTCGCCGTTCGGGCCCGACAACATGCCGTCGCGGGCGATATCGGTGCTCAACAGGTGTTCCAGGCCGGCGTCGGCATAGCGCACGGCGAGCTCGTCCAGCGTGGACGCGGCGGCCTCGGTCCAGCCATGCACCGGCAGGCGCCAGCTGCCAGCTTCGTCCTGCCGGCAATCCAGCGCCACGGTGATGCGATCGACACCGAATTCGCTGATCCATCCCAACACCCGTTCCGGATCCTTCACCGCCAGCGAACCGATGACCACGCGCGTGGCACCCGCAGCGAGGATCTGCACGATATCGTCGCGCACGCGCACGCCACCGCCGGTCTGAACCTGTAAGCCGGTGAAGGCGCGGATCTCGCGCAGCAGCGGCGCCAAGGTGTAGCCACCGGCGCGCGCGGCATCCAGGTCGACGAGATGCAACCATGCGGCACCCTGCGCTGCGTAACGACGCGCGGTCTCGAGCGGATCGTGTTCGTAGCTGGTCTGGCGCGCATAGTCGCCCTGCGCGAGCCGGACCACGCGTCCCTCGCGCACGTCGATGGCCGGATAGACGGTGAAGCCGCTCATGCCAGTCCCTGCTCGAGGAAGTTGCGCAGCAGGCGTGCACCGGTTCCGGCCGAGCGTTCCGGATGGAACTGCGCGCCAGCCACGTTGCCGCGTTGCACGACCGCGGCGAAGGAAACGCCGTGCTCGCATGAAAACACGCAGTCCGGCGTCACGGGTGCGGCGTAGCTGTGGACGAAGTAGGCGCGGTCGTCGCCACCGATGCCGGCCGACAGCGAATTGCTGCGCACCGGCAGCAAGGTGTTCCAGCCCATGTGCGGAACGCGGATGCCCGGACCGGCAGGCAGCTTCGCTACCCGACCCGGCAGCAGGCCGAGGCATTCCACGTCGCCTTCGTCGGAGCCTTCGAACAGCAGCTGCATGCCGACGCAGACCCCCAGCAGCGGTTTGTCCAGCTTGCGCAGCGTTTCCACCAGGTCCAGTTCGTGCAGTCGTCGCATCACCGTGCCCGCGGTGCTGACCCCGGGCAGGATCACCCGGTCGGCGTCGCGAATCACCTCGGCATCGCCGGTCAGCGTGGCTTCGACACCCAGGCGTTGCAGCGCGAACCGCACCGAGCCCAGGTTCGCCCCGCCCGCATCCACTAAAGCCACTTTCATCAGAGCATGCTTCATTACAGCATGCCCTTGGTACTGGGCAGATCGGCGCCTTCACGCTTGATCGCCTGGCGCAGCGCGCGGGCGAAGGACTTGAAGCAGGCTTCGACCTTGTGGTGATCGTTGTCGCCCTGCACCTGCAGGTTGAGGTTCAGGCCCGAGGCATCGCATACGGATCGGAAGAAATGCGGAACCAGTTCGGTCGGCAAGTCACCGACCCGTTCGCGCTTGAATTCTCCGGAGAACACGAAGTACGGACGCCCGCTGAAATCCAGCGCCGCACTGGCGAGCGTCTCGTCCATCGGCAAGGTGAAGCCATAGCGACCGATGCCGCGCTTGTCGCCCAGTGCTTCCTTCAAGGCCTGCCCCAGGGCGAGACCGGTGTCCTCGACGCTGTGGTGTTCGTCGATGTGCAGGTCGCCTTCGGTGCGGATATCCAGCGCGAAGCCACCATGCTTGCCGATCTGTTCCAGCATGTGGTCGAAGAACGGCAGGCCGGTGGCGATGGCGGATTCGGCGACACGATCCAGATCGACTTCGACGCGGATTTTCGTTTCCTTGGTATTTCGTTCGACCACGGCGCGGCGCGGCGCATCAGCCAGTTCATGGGCGATGCCGGGCCAATCCCACTCGCCGCCGAACTGGACGCTCTGCAGCTTGAACCCGCGGATGCGCAGGTTGTCGGCGAAGGCGATGTCGGTGTCGCGGTCGCCGACCATGGCCGAACGCGACCAGTCGATGCCGCGGTCCTGCAGGTACGGAACCACCAGGCCGATTGCGGGTTTGCGCGTGGACGCGTTGTCCTGCGGCCAGCTGCAATCGATCAGCACGTCGCGGAACACGATGCCCTGGCTCTCGAAGATCTGCAGCATCAGGTTGTTGGGGCCGTCGAAGGATTCGCGTGGATAGCCTTCGCTGCCCAGGCCGTCCTGGTTACTGACGATCACGAACTGGTAGCCGGCGTCGCGCAACTTCAGCAATGCCGGCACCACATCCTTGACGAAGCGGATCTTTTCGTAGGCGTCGATCTGGAAGTCGGCTGGCTCCTCGATCAGGGTGCCGTCGCGGTCAATGAACAGAATCGGGGTCATGCGGCAGCCTCCAACAGGCGCAACGCGGAAATGACCTTGTCGTTCTGTTCCGGCGAGCCGATGGTGATGCGCAACGCATCGACAAGCTGCGGAGCGGCCCGCTGGTCGCGGACCACGACGCCTGTCGCCAGCAGCAAACGGAACGCGGATCCGGCATCGCGGAATCGCACCAGCAGGTAGTTGCCTTGCGACGGATAGGCACGCAGCACTTGCGGCAGCCCCGCCAACGCGGCCTGCAGTCGGGTCCGCTCGGACCGGACCAGTGCGATCCTTCCCGCGGTTTCGGCCAAAGCTTCCGGGGCCAGTCCCGCCAATGCCAGTTCGGCGCAGGGCGTTGGCACCGGATAAGGCGCTTGGCAACGACGCAGGACTTCTATCAATGCAGCATCCGCGATCGCCACGCCGATGCGTGCGGCGGCCAGCGCATGGGCCTTGGACAGGGTGCGCAGGACGACGATATTGGAGCAGCTCGACAGTAATGTGACCGCGGACGGGAGGTCCGAAAATTCCCCGTAGGCTTCATCCACCACCACCAGCGCTACGCCTTCCAGTTGCTTCGCCAGTCTTGCGATGTCGGCAAGCGGAATCGCGGAACCCGCCGGATTGGAGGGCGAGCAAAGGAAAACGAGTTTTGCGCCCGCTTCGATCGCCGCCCCGGCGATGGCATCGAGATCTGGCTCAAGGCCGTCTGCAGCTTCTTGCAAAGGCACCTCGATGACCGACGCATTCTGCAAGCGCGCGCAAACCGCGTACATGCCGAACACCGGCGGAGTGATGACCACCGCATCCTTGCCCGGGTTGCACAGCGCGCGCACCAGCAGGTCGATGGCTTCGTCGCTACCCCGCCCGATCAACAGCTGCGATGTGTCGCAACCATAGAGCGCAGCCAGCGCGTTGCGCAGGGCGATGGGTTGCGGATCGGGATAGCGACGGCAGCTGGCGGCGGTATCGGCTGGATTGGGCCATGCCGATTCGTTCGCGTTCAGCCACACATCGCCCTGCAGTGTTTCGCTGCGTGCGGACTTGTATCCGGAGAAACCACGCAGATCCTCACGCACCAGGGCAAGCAGGTCGCTCATGCCGCGACCTCCTGCATGCGCAACCTGACCGCATTGGCGTGCGCTTCCAGTCCTTCCGCCGTGGCCAGGATCACTGCGCAAGCACCGATCCCGGCGATGCCCGCAGGCGAAGCGGACTGCACGCTGACGGAATTCTGGAAACTCGACACGCTGACCCCGCTGTAAGCTGCCGCCGCGCCGCTGGTGGGCAGCACGTGGTTGGTTCCGCTGCAGTAATCACCCAGCGCCTCGGGCGTGAAGTCGCCGAGGAATACCGAACCCGCGGCCTGCACCTTGTCCAGCCAGGCACGCGGCTCGCGCAAGGCCAGGATCAGGTGTTCCGGCGCGTACTCGTTGCTGATGGCGAAGGCCTGTTCCAGCGAGTCCACCTTGACCAGGCGCGAGGCCGACAGCGCGATGCGGGCGATTTCAGCGCGCGGCAATGCCTCGAGTTGCAATTCGATCTGCCGTTCGACTTCGGCCAGCAGTTCCGCATCGTCTGACAGCAGCAATACCTGCGAATCGGGCCCATGTTCCGCCTGGGACAGGAGATCGGCCGCCACGAATGCGGGATTCGCGCCGCCATCGGCGATCACCAGCACTTCAGACGGACCAGCCGGCATGTCGATGGCAGCGGCACCGCAGCGCGCGACCTGCTGCTTGGCTTCGGTGACATAACTGTTACCGGGGCCAAAAATCTTGTCGCATTTCTGGATCGACCCGGTACCGAAGGCCATGGCCGCGATGGCCTGGGCGCCACCAAGCTTGAGTACGCGCGACACGCCAGTCAGGCGCGCCGCGACCAGCACGGTCGGGTCGGCGCTGCCATCCTTGCGCGGTGGCGTGCACAGCAGTACTTCCGCGCAACCGGCGAGTCGCGCGGGGATACCCAGCATCAAGGCGGTGGAAGGCAACGGCGCGGTACCGGCCGGCACGTACAGGCCGACCCGGCGGATCGGACGCAGGATCCTTTCGCAGACCACGCCCGGGGCAGTTTCCACCGCGTAAGGCTGGGCGATGCCCGCGCGGTGGAAGGTCTCGATGCGTTGTGCGGCCTCGCGCATGGCTGCTTTCAGTTCGCCGGAAACCGTGACTTCGGCAGCCGCGAATTCCTCCTCGTCGACCTCAAAGCCTTCCAGCACGACTTTGTCGAAACGCGCGGTGATTTCGCGCAGGGCCGCATCGCCCCGCTCGCGTACCTGTTCGAGCAGCGCGGCTACCGCTTCGCGTGTTTCCGCGGCGACCTGCTGCACGGGACGCAACAGGGCCACGCGACGCGCTTCGACATCCATTAATGACCAGTCCAGCCGGTTCATGCCAGCGACCTTTCCACCGACAGCACCATCAATCCCTGGGCACCGGCACGCTCCAGTTCCTCCAGCCGCTGCCAGGTCACCAGGCCATGGCACATGGTCTGCAGTGACAGCGGACCACCATTCTCGGCGGCCAGGTAAGTCGGCGGATCCGCATCCGGCAGCAGGCGCAGCAGCGCAGGCACGGTGTCGCGATCAGCACGGAACATCAACAGCTTGCTGTCCTTGAGCTTGAGCACGCCATCCATCCGCCGCAGCAGCATCGCGGCAAGGTCCGCGCGCTGGTCCTGCAGCGCGTGCGTGGATCCGGCCAGCACCGCTTCACTTTCCAGCAGCGTTTCCACCGGCTTCAACTGGTTGGCCAGCAGCGTAGCGCCGCTCGATACCAGGTCGCAGATCAGGTCGGCGGTGCCGAGCTTGGGCGCGATCTCCACCGAACCCGACAATTCCACGACGCTGGCACGTACGCCCTGCTTCTCCAGCCAGTCGGCCAGGATCGCCGGATAGCTGGTGGCGATGCGTGTGCCCTGCAGCTGCGACGCCCCGGTCCACTCCCAGGTTTCGGGCACCGCCAGCATCAGCCTGCAATTGCCGAAGCCCAACGCGCGGACTTCCGCATAGGCGTCGGACAGGCCGAAGCTGGCGCGGGCGGCGGCCTGCTCGTTGAGTTCGTTGCGCCCGACCACGCCGAAATCGCAGACCCCGTCGGCGATCAGGCCGGGGATATCGTCGTCGCGCACCAGCAGCAGGTCGACCGGCAAGGATTCGCCGTAGCAGAACAGTTTGTCGCGGCTTTCGCGCCAGCTCAGGCCACAGGCGGAAAGCAGGGCACGCGCCGGTTCGGCGAGGCGCCCGCTTTTCTGGATGGCGATGCGCAGGCGATCGCGTGTCGCAGGGGCGACTGGAGGACTCATTCGGGTGGGCTCAGTGGGAAGCGGCGGCGGGACGGGACTGCTGGCGGCGCAGGGCGGCGGCATAGCCACCGGTACCGCTTTCCAAGGTCCGCGCCACGCGCCCGATGGTGGTGACGCTGACCTCGGTCAGGTCGTGGATTTCCCGATAAGGCACCCCCTTGAGCAGCAAGGGCACCACCCGCCAGCGATCGGCCATCGCCTCCAGCTCGGCGGGCGTGCACAGGTCCTGCAGGAAGGCGCGTACGTCCTCGGGCTTGCCCAGGGAAGCCAGGGCACGCGACAGCGCCTGCAGCGAGGCGGAAGCGGCCCTCTCATCGGCTGGGGAGCGGCGTTTCATGCGGAAATCTTCATGGGATCATCTTGTATCAATGTATTAGCGTGCTATTACATTAATTCATGACCGCGGCGCCCGTCAAGCCGGTATACCCAGCGCCGTGTCCCCGGGTTGCCGTTCATCCCGTTCGAGTGGTGAACAGAAATCCGGACCGGAGCCCTCTGGGTGCAATGATCCGGCGGGAGTAGACTCAGGATCGGTCCCCTTGAGGGACCCGCAACCCGGAAACAGACCTTGGGGAGTTAGCAGGATGCTGCGTTGGCGGAGCCGACTGATTCGATTGATGCTGGTCTTTCTAGCCCTGCTGGCAGCAAACGCGTTCGCGCGCGCCCCGCTGCAGCTCACGACATCCACTTCCCAGGTTCCGCTGGCCCCGTACAGCAGCTTCCATCACGACGAAGCCGGCAAGGACGATCTCGCTGCCGCCCGGGCACGCCTGGCCGGAGGCGCTTTCCAGCCGATACCCGGCGACAACCCATCCTTCGGCTTCCAGGACGGCGCCTACTGGTTCCATGTACAGGTCAGCAACCGGGACAACCCTGAAGAAAAATGGCTGCTGGTCCAGGAATACGCACTCAGCGACCGTCTCGATCTGTATGCGACCTATGCCGATGGCCATGTGATCCATTCCGCTGGTGGCGACCACCTGCCCTTCGACCAGCGCAATATCCGCTACCGGCAGCCGAATTTCTGGCTGAACCTGCCGCAGGGGCAAACCGTCGACCTGATGGTGCGCGTGCAGAGCGAAAGCTCGATGCAGGTGCCGTTGCGCCTGTACGCGCCCGCCGCCTTCATCGAGCAATCGCGCGACGCCCAGTTCGCCATCGGCCTGTACTACGGCATCCTGCTGGCGCTTTTCATCTACAACCTGGTGCTGTGGCTGACCCTGCGCGATCCCGGCTATTTCTGGTACCTGTTCCACATCAGCGCCTTCGGCCTGGTGCTGTTCACCCTCAACGGACTGGGTTTCGAATACTTGTGGCCAAAGTCCGCGTGGCTGGCCGACCACATGGTGCCGCTGTCGATCTGCCTTGCCCTGATGGGCATGCAGCAGTTCGCGCGGATATTCCTGGAGCTGAAGCAGCGCTGGCGCTTCGGCGACCGGGTGGCGCTGGGCATCATCGCCTTCTTCGCCCTGCTCGCCATCGCAGCCACGCAACTGCCTTACCGCAGCGTGGTGCCGCTGGCGTCGGCCTCGGTATTCCCGTGCATCGGCTGGATCCTGATCGAAACCATCGTGGTCCTGCGGCGCGGTTACAAGCCGGCCAAACTGTTCCTGCTGGCCTGGTTCCTGTTCCTGCTGGGCACCGGCATGTTCGCGGCCATCGCCTTTAACCTGCTGCCGAAGAACTTCGTCACCGAGTACGGAGTGCAAATCGGTTCAGCGCTGGAAATGCTGTTGCTGTCGATCGCCCTGGGTTATCGCTACGCGGCCCTGCGCAACGAAAACGAACGGATCGTGCGCGAAGCCCGGGACCAGCTTGAGCACAAGGTCGAGCAACGCACCTCGGAATTGCGCAGCGCACTGGGGCAACTGGAGGAAGCGCATCACCGGCTCAGCGAATTCAGCCGCCACGACGGCCTGACCGATCTGTACAACCGCACCCATTTCCGCGAGGCTTTCGAGCATCTGCTGTCGGAGGCGCGCAACAGCCGTCATCCGATCTCGTTGTTGATGATCGACCTGGACCACTTCAAGAAGATCAACGATACCTACGGCCACCTGGTCGGCGACGACTGCCTGCGCTGCACCTCCAACACCATGGCCGAGGCACTGGCCCCGCATGGCGCACTGCTGGCGCGTTTCGGCGGCGAGGAATTCAACGCCGCCCTGCCCGGCATGGACCTGGCCCAGGCCAGAGCGGTGGCCGAGGAACTGCGGCAGAGCTTGAACCGGCGGCCCTGCGTGAGCGGCGACCTGGTGATCCCTGTCTCGGCCAGCATTGGCGTGCATTCGGTCGATGTCGCGGCCAAGAACAGCATCGAATCGGCACTGCAGGTGGCGGACCAGGCCCTGTATGCGGCCAAGGCGGAAGGGCGCGATTGCGTGCGGACGCTCTAGGAAGGTCGAATCGACCTATCGCCAGGCCAGCATCGACGCTAGCATCGTCGTTCCCAAGCCACTCCGGAATGCCAATGTCCACTCGCCATGTCGCTGCCCTCGTGCTGTTGCTGATGATGGAAAACGTGCTTGCCGCCGGCAATGCCACCACGGAAGCGACCCGGCTCGCCCAGGATGCCGTGATCGTCGACACCCACATCGACGCGCCCACCGAGCTGCTGGCCGAATGGCAGGACCTGGGCAAGCTGACGCCGAGCCGCGAGTTCGACTACCCGCGCGCACGGGAAGGCGGCCTGGACGTGGCCTTCATGTCGATCTATACCTCGCCCGAAGAGGATCGCCTTGGCACCGCCCGCCAGATAGCGAACGAGCAGATCGACGCGGTCGAGGCGATGGTCGGCCGGCATCCGGACAAATTCGCGCTGCTCATTTCGCCCGGCGATGTCGAACGCCTGCGTGCGGGCAACCACGTGCTGCTCGCATTGGGCATGGAGAACGGCGCGCCGCTGGGCGACGACCTGGCGCAACTGGCGCAATTCCATGCGCGCGGAGTGCGCTACATCACCCTCGCCCACAGCGCCAGCAACCGCATCAGCGATTCTTCCTACGACCGCAATCGCCAGTGGAACGGCTTGAGCCCGTTCGGCCGGAAGGTGGTCGCGGAAATGAACCGGCTCGGCATCATGGTGGATGTGTCGCACTTGTCCGATGCCTCGGCGATGCAGGCGATCGAGCTGAGCAGCGTGCCAGTCATCGCAAGCCATTCGGGCTTCCGCCATTTCACCCCGGGCTTCGAGCGCAACGTCAGCGACGAACTGGCCAAGGCGATCGCGTCGAAGGGGGGCGTGGTGCAGGTCACGTTCGGGATCGGTTTCGTCAACCGGCAGGCCGCCGACAACATGCAGGCTTATTTCGTCGCCTCGGCCGCATTGGGCGAGCGTAACGCCGCCGCGCACGCTGCAGGCAAGCCGATCGAAGACGAAGCCGCATTCGACAAGGAGTGGCAGCGCACCCACCCGGCTCCGGCGACCCCGATCGACGCAGTACTCGACAAGTTATACTATGAGTTCAAGCTGATCGGAAG
>JBOHXX010000047.1:0-13847 GCA_050737675.1 Pseudoxanthomonas sp. | reverse complement strand
ATTCATCAGATCGCGACAATCTGACTCAGAAACAAGGCAAGAGCGATTCCCGCCTTCGCGGGAATGACGAGCAAAAAAATGGCGCTGTCTACACCGCTACAAGCCGGACGCTCGCCGCCAGAACATATTCGCCAGTGGCGGCAATTTCCCCGTGACGCCCAAGGCGAATCCGCGCAGCAAGGTCGCATGCATCTCGTCGTTCGAGAACACCCGGTTGATGCCGTCGAACGCATAGGCGGCGGCCGCATTCTCGCTGCGGCACTGGCGCGACCAGCGCGCGAGGCGGTGTGGGGAGGTCCAGTCGGCGCGGCGCGATTGCGCATCGGCGATCGCATCGCGCAATCGCGTCACGTCGCGCAGGCCCAGGTTCACGCCCTGCCCGGCCAGCGGATGGACCACGTGCGCCGCGTCGCCGACCAGCAGTACCTTGCCGGCGATGCTGGATTCCGCCAGCTGACGCCGCAGCGGGAAGGCCGCGCGCTTCGAAACGACGCGCACCTCGCCCAGCCGCGCCTCGAATGCGCTGCCCAGTTCGCGGTTGAACGCAGCCTCATCCAGGGCCAGTACGCGCGTCGCTTCTTCGTCAGGCAGTGTCCAGACGATGGAGCTGCATCCCTCCGTGAAAGGCAGGAACGCCAGCGGCCCGCCCGGCAGGAACCGCTGCCACGCCGTTGCTTCATTCGATGCGGCCGTTTCGACGAAAGCCACCACTCCGCGCTGCTGATAGTCGTGCGTGGAAACCTGTAGTCCCGCCAGTTCGCGCAAGGTGGAGTCGGCGCCATCGGCTGCGATCGCGAGCCGCGCCTCAAGACGGCTGCCATCGTCCAGGCGCAGGCGTACGCCGCCCGCTTCTGTCGAAGCTGTGTCCTGCTCCATCGATTCGACACGGGCCGGGCAATGCAATTTCACTCCCGCCGCGGGCAAGGCTGCCCACAGGCGATCCACCAGCAGGTTGTTCTCGATGATCCAGCCAAGCTGGTCGCGCCCGAGCATGTCCGCATCGAAGGAAAGTTCACCGCCACCGGAGGCATCCCAGACCCGCATGCGCCGGTAGGCCTGCGCACGCGCGGTGCGCACCGACTCCCACACGCCCAGCCCGTCCAGCAGCGCGGCATTGTCGGGAGCGAAGGCGTACACGCGCAGGTCGGGAGTATCGACCGACCAGCGAACAGGCTCGCGACCTTCGACCAAGGCGACTTCAAGGCCGAGTTTTGCCAATGCCAGTGCGCAAGCCGCGCCGACCACGCCACCACCGACCACAACTACATCGGAACGACCTCGCCGGCTCATCGCAGCGGCTCCCGGCACAACTCAGGCACATCGCCGCGGAAACCCATCGCCCCGCCCACCAGCATCGATTGCAACGCGGCGGAATTGTCCGCGGCCAGCAGGCCCAGGCTACGCAGCGGACGCAGCAGCGGCGACGCGTTGCCGGTGACGCGGGCCAGGCCATCGGAGAATTCCAGCGTGCGTCGCCGGTCTTCCTGGCGACGTTGCGAATAGGCCTGCAGCAAGGCATCGGCACCGGGATCTTCCGCTTGCCCGATCAACTCTGCGAGGGTCAGCGCATCGCGCAAGCCGAGGTTGAAACCCTGCGCGCCGATCGGATGGATGGTCTGTGCGGCATTACCCAGCAGCACCGCGCGTGAGGCGGTCGTGCGTTCGGCGACCACCTTGATGATGGGATAGGCGCTGCGTTCGCCGCTGGCGAGGAAGCGACCCACGCGCCAACCGAAGGCATGCTGGATGCGTGCCAGCCAAGCGGCTTCGTCGAGCGCGGCGACTTCCTCGGCGCGTTCGCGTGCGACTCCGTGGACCACGCCAAAATGGCGGTCGCCACGCGGCAGCAACGCGGTCGGGCCGTGTTCGCCGAAACGTTCGTAGGCGGTGCCGTCCGGCGCCCGTTCGGCGCGCATGCGGGCCACGAACAGGGTCTGCTGGTAATCGTGCTCACTGGCGGCGATGCCCAGGGCCTCACGCACGCCGCTGCGGGTGCCGTCGGCGGCTACGACCAGGCGCGCGGAGATTTGACGTTCGCCGCTGTCGTCGGCGATACGGATGCTGCGCGAGCCGTCATTCGAGTCGCCGAGACCGATAAACCGGGCCGGACGATAGCGCGTGAGTTTCCCCAGTTCTGCCAGTCGCGCCTCCAGCGCTTCGCCAAAGTCGCGGGCCACCACCACCTGGCCGAAGGCTTCGCGCCCGTAATCGTCCGCTTGCAGCCGGGTACTGCCGAAATCGCCCAGGCGACTGACATGGATGCGGCGGATCGGCCCAGTCGGCGCACGCAACTTCTGCATCACTCCGAGGGCGGTGAGCGCGTTGGTCGTGGCGCCGGCGAAACTGAGGTTGCGCTGGTCGAACACTGCCGGCATCACCCCGGCCGGGGTGGCTTCGACCAGGCCGACTTGCAGGCCCACCCGATCAAGTGCGATGGCCAGGCTGGCGCCGACCAGGCCCCCACCGACGATCAATACGTCGTGTCTTTCCGTCTTCTGTGCTTCCGTCATCCGGCAATGATAAGCCCGCTGCCATGGCCTCTCCGCTAGAATGGCCGCCTGGCTTCCCGGAAACACCGCCCATGAACAGCACTGCCCAGCGCGCCACCCTCTTCGCCCTGCTCGTCCTGCTGCTGGTTTCGACCCGGCTGAACCTGCCCACCGCGGTTACCCACTTCGGTCCGGTGCCGGATGCCTCATGGGCGGCATTCTTCATTGGCGGTTTCTACCTGCGCACCTGGACGCGCTGGGCGTTCCCGGTATTCATGGCCTTGGCCGTGCTGGTGGATTACGTGGTGATCAGCGGCCAGGGCATGGATTTCTTCGCCCACTACTGCATGTCGGCGGCGTACTGGTTCCTGGTCCCGGCCTATTTCGCGCTCTGGTCCGGCGGCATGCTGACGCGTCGTTTCTACAAGGAAGCCAACGGCAAGGCGCTGGCCGTGCTGGTCGCCAGCCTGTTGGGCTCGGTGGTTGTCTGCCACCTGCTCAGCCAGGGCAGCTTCTACTGGATCAGCGACAGCGTGGCCCAGCCCAGCTTCGCCGGCTGGTGGAAGAACTACAGCGACTGGTTCCCGTCCTACCTGCGCACCACCGCGATCTATGTCGGCCTGGCGGTCATCGCCCATGTCGGCGTGACCCAGGCGGCGCGCCTGCGCGCGCATGCCCGCTCCACACGATAGGTCACGCGGTAAGCCGCGCATGAGGCCCCGCCATGGGTAACCGGCTCTCGAAGATCTATACCCGCACCGGCGACGACGGCAGCACCGGCCTGGGCGATGGCACCCGCACCGCCAAGGATTCGGCACGGGTCAATGCCTACGGCACGGTGGACGAAGCCAATTCCACCCTCGGCGTGGTCCTGGCGGCACAGTTGCCCGATGACATCCGCAAGCTGCTGACCACGGTGCAGCACCAACTCTTCGACCTGGGCGGCGAACTGTGCATCCCCGGCCATGCGGCGATCCAGTCCGGGGACGTGGATGCGCTGGAACGCCACCTGGATCATTACAACGAAGCCTTGCCGCCGCTGAAGGATTTCATCCTCCCGGCCGGTGGCGAAGCGGCGGCGCGTTGCCACCTGGCCCGCACCATCGTGCGCCGCGCCGAACGCGAAACCGTGGCCCTGGCCCGCGATGAGGCGGTGCGCCCGGAAGCGATCCGCTACCTCAACCGCCTGTCCGACCTGCTGTTCGTGCTGGCCCGGGTGCTGGCGCGAGCCGACGGCCAGGGTGAAGTGCTGTGGAACCACGACCGCCGCCACGCGTGAGCTGGTTCGCCCGTCCGACGTGATCATCTTCACCCACCCCGCCTGTCTGGCCCACGACCCCGGCCCGGAACATCCGGAACGTCCGCAGCGGTTGGAAGCGGTGCTGGCGGGATTGCGCGAAGCCTTTGGCGACCCCGGATCGAGTCCGGAGCAGGGTCTCGACTGGCGCGAAGCGCCGCTGGCCAAGCTCGGCGACCTGCGTCGGGTGCATTCCGAATCGCTGTTGCGCGAAGTGCTGGAAAACGACTTCGACGGATACCGCATGCTCGACCCCGACACGGTGATGGGACGCGGCTCGCGGCTCGCGGCCCTGCGCGCGGCCGGGGCCGCGATCGCCGCGGTGGATGCGGTCATGCTGGAAACGGAAGGGAAAGGCGGCAGCACGACCGCCTTCTGCGCAGTACGTCCCCCCGGGCATCACGCCACCGGCGATACCGCGATGGGCTTCTGCCTGCTCAACAACATCGCCGTGGCCGCCGCCCATGCCTGCGACAAGCATGGGCTGGAGCGGGTGGCGATCGTCGATTTCGACGTGCACCACGGCAACGGCACCCAGGCCATCTTCTGCAACGATCCGCGCGTGGCCTATTTCAGCACCCACGAGTCGGGGCTTTATCCCAACAGCGGCCTGCCCCAGGAGCGCGGGGTCGGCAATGTGTTCAACATCTTGCTGCCGCCGGGCAGTGGCGGCTTCCGTTTCCGCAATGTATGGGCCGATGACCTGCTGCCGGAACTGGACGCTTTCCGTCCGCAACTGCTGCTGGTCTCGGCCGGATTCGACGCACACATGCGCGACCCGCTGGCCGACCTGATGCTGGAAACCGAGGATTTCGCCTGGCTTACCCGGGAACTGCGCACGATCGCCCGGCGCCACGCTTTCGGCCGCATCGTCTCGTCGCTGGAAGGGGGCTACGACCTGGAAGCCTTGCGCGAGTGCAGCGTGGCCCATGTGAACGAGCTGCGCTGAGCGCCTGGCAGGCCGGTCCATCGGGTTCAGGATGAACCCCACCCGAAACCGTTCCCCGCTTTTCATTGCCCGCATGCCGGGGATACGGCAAGCTAGCGGCCGCTTTCGACCCCTTCGACGGAGCCTTGCACCGCGTGCGCCCAGTCCTTCGCCTGCTACCGCTGCCGTTCACCATCGCCTTGTGCCTGCCAGCCTTCGCTGCGGACGATAAACCCGACAACTGGGATCTGTGCCCCATACAGGACGCCATTCCGTCTTTCGATGGCAGCGCGGGTGACAAATCAGGTGGTGATACCGCCAAGGCACGGGCCGACCGCGCCGAGCAGTCGACAGCGATCGAAGGTGACCTGCAGACCGGTACGGACGTAAACATGGCCTACCAAGGCAATGTCATCCTGCGCCGCGGCGACCAGTACCTGAATGCCGACAACCTCAGCTACGACCAGGACAACAACACCTACGTCGCCGACGGCAATGTCCGCTACCAGGACAGCAGCATGCGGGTCATCGCATCCCGGGCCTCGGGCAACCAGGATGCGGACACCCACAAGATCGAGGACGTCCAGTACCAGCTGGTCTCGCGACGCGGCAACGGTGGCGCCGACAGCATCGACCTCAATGGCGCCAAGGGGCGCCTGAACGGCTCGACCTATTCCACCTGCGATCCCAGCCAGCGGATGTGGGAACTGAGCTCCAACCGCATCGACGTGGACAGCGACGAAGGCTGGGGCGTCGCCCGTGGCGCGACCATCCGCATCGGCAAGGTGCCGGTGCTGTACGTGCCCTGGATCAAGTTCCCCGTCGACGACCAGCGCCACACCGGCCTGCTGTATCCGGCCATCGGCAATTCGGGCCGCAATGGCTTCGACTACCGCCAGCCGATCTACCTGAACCTGGCACCGAACTACGACGCGACCCTGACTCCGCGCTACATGAGCAATCGTGGATTCTCCCTGGGCGGGCAATTCCGTTACCTGTACCAGGGCGGCCGTGGCATCTTCGATGGCAACTGGATGCCCAGCGACGACCTGCTGCAGGAGCGTGCCGACGACGTCGGCTTCAATCCTGCGATCAATCCAGATCCAGGCGATGCCCGCGGCATGTTCCGTTTCAGCGGCTACCACAACATCGACGATCACTGGCAGGCCCGGGCCAACCTGGCCTGGGTCAGCGACTCACGCTACCTGGAGGATTTCAGCAACTCCCTGTACGGCCTGTCCTCGACCAGCATCTCCAGCACTCTGGGCGTGTATGGGCTTGGCCAGACCTGGAGTGCCGGTTTGATGGCGGACAACTGGCAACTGACCGACTATCTGCTTTCCGAGAGGTCCCTGCCTTACAACCGCCTGCCACGCGCCTACTTCAACTGGAACAAGCCAGTCGGCGACCTGTTCGCCGTCGGTGTACAGACCGAGGCGGTGCGCTTCCAGCACAACGAAAAAGCCGGCGGCAGCCGCCTGGACCTGAAGCCGTACATTTCCATGCCGCTGCAGGGACCTTCCTGGTACATCACCCCGACCCTGGCCTGGCGCTACACCAGCTACCAACTGGACGGCGAACTTGCCGACTCCATCGCCGTGCAGCGCGCCAACGACTACGTACTGGCCAATGGTGGCGCAGTGACGCCTGCGCTTGTCGCCAGCTACCGCGACGCCTCGCCCAGTCGCAGCCTGCCGATCGCCTCGCTGGATGCCGGCCTCTACTTCGACCGTGAAACCGAGATCAAGGGCGAGCGGTACCTGCAAACCCTCGAACCGCGCCTGTTCTACCTGAGGGTGCCGTACCGCGACCAGGATGGCCTGCCGGTATTCGATACCCGCGCCTTCACCTTCAGCTGGGGCCAGTTGTTCCGCGACAACCGCTACACCGGCCCCGACCGCCAGACCGATGCCAACCAGTTGACCCTGGCCCTGACCAGCCGTTTCCTGCGCCAGTCCGACGGCCACGAAAGATTGTCCGCGAGTATTGGCCAGATCTTCTACTACGACGAGCCACGAGTGTCCGTTCCCGGCGAGGCGCCCATCAACAACGGCAAATCGGCGTGGGTAGCGGATGCCAACTATGCGCCGACCGATCGCTGGACGATCGGCGCCTCGTATCAATGGAGCCCGAAATATCGCAGCGAGGACCTGGCCAGCCTGCGCGCGCGCTACCTGTTCCCGGGCGACGGGGTGATCAACCTCGCCTACCGCTACCGCCGCAACCTCAATAGTCGTTCCGACTTGCTCGAACAGGCGGATTTCTCCTTCCTGTACCCGATCACTCCCTCATGGAGCGCGGTCGGCCGTTACTACCATTCGATCCTGGACAACAAGCCGCTCGAAGCCATCGCCGGCGTGCAGTGGGACAGTTGCTGCCTGGCTGTGCGCCTGCTCGCGCGCCGTTACGTGCGCAATCGCGCCGGCGACATGAACAACGCGCTGCAGGTCGAATTCGTACTCAAGGGTCTCGGTTCGGCCGGCCAGGACACGGAGCGCACGTTGCGCCGTGCTATCCTCGGCTACTACCGCGACGACCTCTATCTCGTCCCGCCAAGCAACACCACGCCGGACCCCGACGACAACGATTCCGGCCCGGACCAACTCCCATGAAGCCTATGACTCCCCGACTTTTCCTCGCCGGCCTGATCGCCGCCTTCGCGATGGCCGCGCCCGTGCTCGCACAGAACGCGCCCGCGCAGAACCTGCAACCGCTCGACCGCATCGCCGCGGTGGTCAACGAAGACGTGGTCCTGCAAAGCGACCTGGATCGCGCGGTCAAGAACGTGACCGCGCAGTACGCCAACCAGCCGGGCCAGTTGCCGCCGCACGAGGTACTGGAGCGGCAGGTGCTGGAACGTCTCATCCTGATGAAGCTGCAGGTCGCGCGCGCCGCCGAAACCGGCATCAAGGTCAACGACGACGAGCTGAACAACGCGGTGGCCGGCGTCGCCCAGCAGAATGGCGTCAGCGTCGAGGCGCTACGCCAGAAACTGGCCGGTGAAGGCCTGTCGTTCGCCGATTTCCGCAATTCGATCCGGGACGAAATCATCGTCCAGCGCATGCGCCAGAGCTTCGCCCAGAGCCGCATCCAGGTCAGCGAAGGCGAGGTCGACGCAGCGCTCGCGGCGCAGACCAGCGGCGGCCCCCAGTACCACCTGGCCCACATCCTGGTCGGCCTGCCCGAAGGCGCAACCGCCGAACAGATCGCCACTGGCCAGAAGAAGGTCGAGGGCGTGAAAGGCCTGATCGACAGGGGCGAACTGGATTTTGCCGCCGCCGCAGTACGCTATTCCGACAGCCCCAATGCCCTGGAGGGCGGCGACCTGGGCTGGCGCAGCACGGATGAGATCCCGCGCGCCTTTTCGGACATGCTCAAGGGCATGAGCGCTGGTCAGGTGGTCGGCCCGATCCGCGGCCCGAGCGGCTTCCAGTTGCTGAAACTGGTGGAAACGCGCGACAGCAGCCAGGCCGCGGCCAAGACCATCACCGAATACCACGCCCGCCACATCCTGGTCCGGGTAACCCCGGTGCAGGATGCGGCCGCGGCGAAAGCCAAGATCGATACCCTGCGCGCGCGCATCGCCGGCGGTGCCGATTTCGTGGAAGTCGCCAAGGAATCCTCCGACGATGCCAACAGCAAGGCCGACGGCGGCGACCTCGGCTGGTTCGAGGGCAATGCCTTCGGCCCGGCCTTCGGCAAGGAAGTGACCGGCACCAGCGATGGCCAGGTTTCCCAGCCTTTCCGCACCGAGGCCGGCTGGCACATCGTGCAGCGGATCGGCGAACGCCAGACCGACGTCACCAATTCCACCCAGCGTGCCCAGGTCCGCGAAACCATCGGCCGCCGCAAGCTGGAAGAGGAATACAACCGCTACCTGCAGGAAATGCGCGGTGAAGCCTATGTCAACGTCCGCAACGGCGTCGAAGCGCCTGCCGCAGCACCCGCCACAGTACCCGCCGCAAACGGCGGTTGAATGATTCCGCGGCTCGCGCTCGTCCCGGGCGAGCCGGCCGGCATAGGCCCGGAGTTGTGCGTGCGGCTGGCGCAACAGCCGCGCGGCGATTGCCGGCTGCTGGCTTTCGCCGACCCCGACACCTTGCGTGCCGCGGCGCAGGAGCTGTCGCTTCCCCTGCAACTGCTTGAAGCCGGACAGGTTGCCCGCGAACCCGGCGACCTCTGCCTGCATCCGGCTCCCAACGCCACCGCCAGCCGTTTCGGCAGCACCGATCCGCGCAATGCGCGCGCGGTGATCGACGCCCTGGCCCTCGCTTCCGACGCCTGCCTGCGCGGCGAACTCGATGGCCTGGTCACCGGCCCGGTGCACAAGGCGGCGATCAACGCCGGCGGCATCGCCTACACCGGCACCACCGAACTGCTTGCGCAACGCGCCGGCTGCGAGGTAGTGATGATGCTGGCCAACGATATCGTCCGCGTCGCCCTGGTCACCACCCACCTGCCTTTGCGCGCCGTCGCCGATGCGATCACCACCGAAAAGCTGCTCCAGTCCCTGCGCATCACCCACCACTCGCTGCGCCGGGATTTCGGCATTACCGATCCGGTCATTGCCGTGCTGGGCTTGAACCCGCATGCGGGCGAAGCAGGGCACCTGGGGCGCGAGGAGATCGAGGTGATCGAACCGGTGCTGGCAACCTTACGCAGCGAAGGCATGCGTCTGGTCGGCCCGTTGCCCGCGGACACCGCCTTCCTGCCGCAGAAGCTGGCCGGCTTCGACGCGGTACTGGCCATGTACCACGACCAGGGCCTGCCGGTGCTCAAGTACAGCGGGTTCGAGCGCGCGGTGAACCTCACCCTGGGCCTGCCCTACCCACGCGTCGCCGTCGATCATGGCACCGCGCTGGAACTCGCGGGCAAGGGCGTCGCCGATCCTTCCAGCCTGTTCGCCGCGGTGGAAACCTGCGCGCGCATCGCCGCGCAACGTAAACTCGCCGGATGAACTTCAAGGCCCCGCCGAAGAAATCGCTCGGCCAGCACTTCCTCACCGATCGCGGCATGATCGAGATGATCGTGCTGGCGGTGAACCCGCAACCCGGCGACCGGCTGGTCGAGATCGGCCCAGGCCAGGGCGCGATCACCCTGCCCTTGCTGAGGAAGCACGGCGAACTCACCGCCATCGAATTCGACCGCGACCTGGTGGTTCCGCTGTCGCAGGCCGCGCATGGCGTCGGCCAGCTGACCGTGATCCACAAGGACGTGCTGGAGGTGGATTTCACCCGCCTCGCCGGCGAGGAAAAGCTGCGGCTGGTCGGCAACCTGCCCTACAACCTGTCCTCGCCGATCCTGTTCCATGCGCTGGACCACGCCGCGGTGGTGCGCGACATGCACTTCATGCTGCAGAAGGAAGTCGTCGACCGCATGGCGGCCGGCCCGGGCAGCAAGGTCTACGGGCGTCTGAGCGTGATGCTGCAGGCGTATTGCACGGTCACCGCCCTGTTCGACGTGCCGCCGGCTGCTTTCCGGCCACCGCCGAAAGTGGATTCGGCGGTGGTGCGGCTGGTACCGCACGCAGCGGAGAGCATCGGCATCGACGATCCGAAACGCTTCGCCGACGTCGTCCGCGCCGCCTTCGGCCAGCGGCGCAAGACCCTGCGCAATGCGCTGATGGCGGTCTGCACGACCGAACAGATCGAGGCCGCCGGCCTGCGCGCCGACGCACGCGCGGAACAGGTGGAAGTGGCCGGTTTCGTGCGCCTGGCCAACCTTGCGCCCGACGGACAGGTCGAACCCTGACCCGGCTTTGCATACACTGTCGGCATGAACTCCGCCGACTACGCCATCGCCATCGACGTAGCCACCCGCTTCCTCGATGAGCAATCCGAACCCGGGGACGGACGCTTTGTGTTCGCCTACACCATCCATATCCGCAACCGTGGCAAGCTGCCCGCGCGCCTGATCGATCGCCACTGGGTCATCACCGACGCCAACGGCAAGGTCCACGAAGTGCGTGGCGAAGGCGTCATCGGCGAACAACCCTGGCTGCGCCCGGGCGATGATTTCGAATACACCTCGGGCGCTGTGCTGGAAACCGCACTGGGCACCATGCACGGCAGCTACGGCATGCTTGCCGACGACGGTACCCGCTTCGAGGCGCCCATCGCGGCATTCACCCTCTCCGTTCCACGCACGGTGCACTGAGGAACCGCCGGATGAGCGTCTGGGCCATCGGCGACCTGCAGGGATGTTACGACGCGACCCAGCGCCTGCTGGAGCGCCTGCGCTTCGACCCGGCCAGCGACAAACTGTGGTTCTGCGGCGACCTGGTCAACCGCGGCGGCCAGTCACTGGAAACGCTGCGCCTGGTCCATTCGCTCCGCGCCAACAGCGTGGTCGTGCTCGGCAACCATGACCTCTCGCTGCTGGCTATCGGCGAACGCACCCCGGACGAACAGCGCAAGGTCAACCCCGACCTGCAGCGCATCGTGCTGGCCGACGATCGCGATGAACTGCTGACCTGGCTGCGGATGCAGGAACTGCTGCACGTGGACCGCGAACTGGGATGGATGATGATCCATGCCGGCCTCGCACCGAAGTGGACGACCACGCTGGCGGAAAAGCATGCGCGCGAAGTGGAACAGCAGCTGCACGGCGACGGTTATCGAAAGTTGTTCCGCAACATGTATGGCGACAAGCCCAACTGGTCGCCGCAACTG
Organism: Pseudoxanthomonas sp.; assembly: GCA_050737675.1. Lineage (GTDB taxonomy): Bacteria > Pseudomonadota > Gammaproteobacteria > Xanthomonadales > Xanthomonadaceae > Pseudoxanthomonas_A. The sequence goes on along the minus strand of JBOHXX010000047.1, from coordinate 2,462 downwards.
GGCGGCTACGACCGCTCGCGCGCCATCATCAACATCCTGACCCGGATGCGCTATTGCACACCGCGCGGGCGCATGGCGATCGAGGAAAAAGGCGCCCCGGGCATGCAGGCGCAAGGCCTGTACCCATGGTACGAAGTGCCCGGACGCGCGCAGCGCGACCTGAAGATCGTGTGCGGTCACTGGTCCACGCTGGGCCTGATGATCGGCCATGGCGTGCACGCCATCGATACCGGCGCAGTCTGGGGCGGCAAGCTGACTGCGCTGCAGCTGGATACCGACGAACTGCGGCTGGTGCAGGTACCCGGGCGCGATGTGAATCCATCTGCATGAGCCCTGGATGACATCGCGTAGGAGCGCCCCATGGGCGCGAGTTCTTGCTTTTGAATCGCCCAGGCACGTCAACAACGAAAAAATCGCGCCCATGGGGCGCTCCTACGGGCGGGTGTAATCCACGAACTCGAAGGCGAAGGCATGCTTCGCATCGACCGGATGGGATTCGCGTGTCGCCACCTTCCACTCATCGACATCGAACGATGGAAAGAACGCGTCGGCGTCATCGACTGCGGTATCCACATGGGTCAGATGCAGCCTGTCCGAAAGCGGCAGGGTCAATGCATAGATCTCCGCCCCGCCGATCACGCATAGCTCTTCGGCACCGCTTGCAAGTGCGATCCCCTGTGCCTCTTCGATCGAAGCCACCGCCTGCATTCCATCGAACGGGACACGACCGGATCGCGTCAGTACCAGGTTGATACGGCCGGGAAGCGCGCGCCCGAGCGAGTCGGCGGTCTTGCGGCCCATCAATATCGGCTTGCCGAGCGTGAGCGCCTTGAACCGCTTCAAGTCGTCGGGCAGGCGCCAGGGAAGTTCATTGCCCTTGCCGATGGCCCGGTTGCGATCCATGGCGACGATCAGTGACATCCGCATCGGTCAGACCGCCACCGGCGCCTTGATCGCTGGGTGCGGATCGTAGCCGTGGATCTCGATGTCGTCGTAAGTGAAAGCAAACAGGTCGGTCACTTCCGGATTCAACCGCAGTTGCGGCAATGCACGCGGCTCGCGCGTCAGTTGCTCACGCGCCTGCTCGTAATGGTTCGAGTACAGATGCGCATCGCCCAGCGTGTGCACGAAATCGCCCACGCCCAGGCCGCAGGCCTGCGCCACCATGTGGGTGAGCAACGCGTAGCTGGCGATGTTGAACGGCACGCCCAGGAAGATGTCGCCGCTGCGCTGGTACAGCTGGCAGCTGAGCTTGCCGTCGACCACGTAGAACTGGAACAGGCTGTGGCACGGCATCAACGCCATCTGCGGCAGGTCGGCCACGTTCCAGGCGGACACGATCAGGCGGCGCGAATCCGGATTGCGCTTGATCTCCTCCACCAGCCACTGGATCTGGTCGATTTCGCGACCGTCGGCCGTGGCCCAGCGCCGCCACTGCTTGCCATAGACCGGACCGAGCTCGCCATTGGCATCGGCCCACTCGTCCCAGATCCCGACCTTGTTGTCCTTCAGGTAGGCGATGTTGGTCTCGCCTTTCAGGAACCACAGCAGCTCGTGCACGATCGAGCGCAGGTGCAGCTTCTTGGTGGTGACCAGCGGGAAGCCTTCGTTCAAATCGAAACGCATCTGCCAGCCGAATACGCTGCGCGTGCCGGTACCGGTGCGGTCGGATTTCTCCGCGCCCTCTTCCAGCACGTGGCGCAGCAGGTCGAGGTATTGCTTCATGCGCCCTCCTTGCCCGCAGGGCTCGTTGCAGGAATGACCGGTTGCAAGGTCGGTGAGCTGTGCGACCGCCACAGCCAGTACAGGCCGAGCGCGATCAGCGGCACGCTCAGGACCTGGCCCATGGTCAGCCAGCCGAAGGCGAGATAGCCGTGATCGCCCATCTGCGCATCGGGCACGCGCACGAATTCGACCAGGAAACGGAAGCAGCCATAAAGCAGCGCGAACATCCCCGACACTGCATAACGCGGACGCGGCTTGCTGGAGAACCACCACAGCACGCAGAACATCGCCAGGCCTTCCAGCAGCGCCTGGTACAGCTGCGAGGGATGGCGGGCGAAGCGATCCAGCGCACCGGATGCGTACGCAGCCTGCAGCCGGGTCGGATCCAATTGCAAGGCGAGCACGTTCGGATCGGTGCTGGGGAAAATCACGCCCCACCCGGCATCGGTGTACTTGCCCCACAGTTCGGAACCGATGAAGTTGCCGATGCGGCCGAAACCCAGGCCCGCCGGCACCAGCGGGGCGACGAAATCCATGGTGTCGAAGAAATTCATTTTCTGTTTGCGCGTCCACCACAGCGCCGCGACCATCACTCCGAGCAATCCGCCGTGGAAGCTCATGCCGCCTTCCCACACCTTGAAGATCATCAACGGGTTGTCGAGGAACGAACCGAACGAATAGAACAGGATGTAGCCGATGCGTCCGCCCAGGACCACGCCGAGCATGCCGTAGAAGGC
>JBOHXX010000046.1:0-13876 GCA_050737675.1 Pseudoxanthomonas sp. | reverse complement strand
GTGATCGCGCAGCCGCGATTGCCGGGGCTGGCTTGCACGACCACGGTTTCGAGGCGCTGCACCAGGCCGGCGGTCGCCAGCTCGGCGCTGGGCTCGGGCAGGAAGCCGGGGCGTTTGGCCTGTTGCGCGAGGGCGGCCGCCAGCTGTTTCTCGACCTGCGGCGCCTGCTGCAGTTGCGTGCGCACCCGCAGTTCGCGGTTCCGGCTGTCGGCAATGTCCTGGTTCACCTGCAGCATCGGCGCGGTCCACCACGGATGCACCAGCAGCAGGTAGACCACCGCCAGCACCGCCAGCAGCAGCCCCAGGGCCAGCCAGCGATCGCGTTCAGCGTTTGCCGGCGCCATTGGCGGCTCCTGCAAGTGGTGGCGCCGCGACAGCATTCCCCACCAGTTCGGCGGTCAGGCTGAAACGGTCGCGGCGACTACGCGGATCCGGTTGCAGCGCGCCACTGAGCGCAGGGGATTTCCACAGTTTGGAACCTTCCATCTTCGCCACCAGGGACGAGGCTTCCGGGCTCAGGCCGATCAACAGCAGCTGCTGCCCTTCGATCGACAGTTTTTCCAGGTAGGTGTTGTCCGGCAGGCGACGGCTGACTTCATCCATCACTTCCAGCGTGGTTGGCAGGCTGGCACGACTGCGATCGAGGAACGCGGCGCCTTCCACCACATCCACCAGGCGCTGGCGTTGCACGGCCACGAGCCGCGCCTGGTTGGCACGCACCTCGACCTGTGCCGCGAACGCGGCCGCCGCCTGGCGACGGTTGTCCAGCACCTGCCAGGCGCAGGCGACCAGAGCGAGCAGGGCGATCGCGGCCAGCGCAAGATTCCAGGTACGCAGGGGATTGTGGCGGCGGCGACGCTGTTCCAGCGGAAGCAGGTTGACCCCGAGCGGCCGGCCTTGCGCATCGCTGGCATCCACGCCCACCAGCGAAGCCGCCAGGCTTCCGAATGCGGCCATCGCTTCATCGAAGGCCGGCCGCGGTACCGCGACCAGTTCGGCTTCCAGTTGTCCGTCCGGCCTGCGCTGCAACAGCCGCGCATCGAAGCGCACCGCGCCCGCGGCGAAAGGCGTCTGCCGGTCGACCTCGAACCCGACCACGTCGCGCAGGCGTTCGGCGGCGGCGGCGGGCAGCAGCAAGCTGCGCCGCAGGACCCTGCCCGGTGGCAGCAACAACCAGCGCGGCAGCGCGGCCAGGCGGTTGCCGAGGACCTTCTCCAGTTCCGGTTCCTGCAACGGCAGTGGCAGGCGGACGAGGTCGCGCAGGCCCGCGGCGTCCTGCCATTGCACCCGCAGCTCTTCCTGGTCGCGGGACAGCAACAACCGATCCTGGGCCAGGCCCATCAATACTTTCCAGCGTGCCGGCAGCCAGCCGACCAGCGCCTGGCGCCACCAGATGAAAAAGCTGCCCGTGCCGCTGCCATAGCGACGGATACGGTCGGCAAGCGCCGGACTGTCGTTGAGCGTGCTCATTGGGGTGCCGCAGCTTCCTCCCAGCGCAATATGGTGTACACGGAGCCCGGCACCGGGCCGCCGCCTGCGCGTACTGTCGTCCGTAATGTCGCCTGACGCCCTTCCTTGAGGGTTACCCGGCTCTCGATACTATACGTGCCACTGCCGGCACCCAAGAGTTGGGAATCGCCAATAGCGGACCGGGCCGAGCGACGGCGCGCAAGCCAAGCCGCCGGATCCAGGCCCAGCGCAGTCAGCACCGGCACTGGCGCATAGTTGGGATCCGGCTGCGGGCGCCCGCTGTACAGGGTCAGGCTGGGTTCCAGCCGGGCAAAGAGTTCGGGAGTCATGCCCAGCACCTGCTCCACTTCGGCCACCGTCTCGAAAGGCGCGTCCTTCGCACCATAGGGAAGTCCGGCAGCGGCATAGTCCGGATCCTCGGCGCCACCGCCGGGCTGGGTCAGGGGATCGGGGTCGCGCCAGTCGACGATCGCCGCGGCCAACTGCGCGGCAGGCGCGGAATCGCCTGCCACGGTTTTTATCAACGCGGAAAGCAAGGTCACATCGGCCTGGTTCAGGTCGACCTTGCCGGTTTCATCGACGATGCTGATTTCCACGCGGCTGCCGGCGAAGTTCCAGCGATACCGGCGCCCGTCGGCCAGCCAATGCGATGCCGGGTCGGTGTCGGCCACCCGGACCAGGGCATATTCGACCGAAGCGCGCGCGATTTCCAGCGCCTCCGCGCCCTTGCCCAGCACCCTGCCCTGCAGCAATTCGACCCGTGCGGTCAGTGCGAACGCACCGATCAACGCGGTCAGCAACGCGATCAGCCACAGCACCAGCAACAGGGCCGCGCCACGCATGCGCCGCACGCTCATAACTCCTTCACCGAGGCGCTGCCGTCACTGTTGCCACTGCCCTGGGCAAGGGAAACGACCACCGTCGGCCAGCGCATGCCGTCCGCCGATTCGATATCTATCGCCACCTGTACGGGCAGGACATCGGTCGTAGTCCATCGTTCCTGCCAGTCGCCCAGTCCACCCTCGGGATCGATGCCGCGATAACGGAAACGCACGGCGCGCAAACCGCGAGCCAGGGGTTCCGGCGGGCGCGGTTGTGCCTCCTCGATGGCTTGCCCGCCCTGGACCAGGGTGAACGACACCAGCAGGCGTCCCTCGGCGACGCTCAAATCGTGCAGGTAAGGTCCGCCGCGCCCCAGGTAATCGGGCAGGTCGGAAACGAAACGCATGCGTTCCGGTTCGCCCAGGAACCGGGTCTGTTGCTGGGTCTGCGGATCGATGGCGAAACCGATCACCTGCGCCGAGGCGATGCGCCGACGCAGGAAGGTCTCGGCCGAACGGATGCGTTCGCTGCGCTGGGCGATGGCTTCGCCACGCTGGACCATGGCGGTGGCCGAGCGCAGCGTGGCGAAGGCCAGGGCCAGGCCAGCGGCCATCAGCAGCGTCGCCAGCAAGACCTCGATCAGGGTGAAGCCGCGCGACTGGCTTCTCATTGGATCGGCACCGATGACGCATTGATGTCGCCCGGCACAAGCCGCAGGCTCTGCCACTGCATCTGCTGGCCGCGCCCGTCGCCCCACTCCACCACCAGGGTCAAATGCAGCAGTCGTGGCGCCGACGGATTCGACAGCGACGAGGGCGGTTTCAACGGATCGACATAAGGTGCGATATCCAGCACCCAGCGATAACGCCCGGCATCGAAATTCCCTTGCCGGCGACCGGGCTGCAGGGTCTCGCCCACGCCCACCTGCGCCAGCAGAGATTGCGCGTACAAGGTCGCGCGGCTGCCGTCACTGGCGATACGGACCTGTCGGGCGGCACCGGACAGCGAACCCAGCAGGAAGGTCAGCGCCAATGCCAGCAAGGCGAATGCGACGACCACTTCGATCAGGGTGAAGCCGCGCTGGCCGCGGACGCCATGGAGGTTCATTGCGGCGCACTGCCGGAAGGGGCGCGGGCCAGGGTGACCTCGCCGGTCAACCAGGACACGTCGATGCGCCACATCGCGCGCTTCACGCTGAGTTGTACGCGGCCGCCGGTGGAAGCGCCATCGGGGAAGAACAGGATGCCGCCCTCGCCCGCATGCGGCTGCACTTCGCGTGCGCCGATGAATTCCACGCCCAGCGATCGCGGGATCTTGCCTTGTCGGTCGCCGGCCGCTTGCCAACGGTGGCCGCGTGGATCGATGGTGAAACGTTGCGGCATGCCGGTGGCGATGGCCTGGGTGCGCGTGTAACGCAGTTGCGCGGCGATCTCTTTCGAACTGGAGCGCAGGCGCATGCCGTCCAGTCCACCCCCCAGTGTCATCGCCGCGAGCGTGGTGGCCATGGCGATGATGACCAGCACCACCAGCACTTCCAGCAAAGTGAAGCCCGGCGCGCGGTTGCTAGCGCATGGACGCACGCCGCTCTTCATCCTGGTTTACTTGATTGTTCACTGTTCGTACTTGATGTCGGCGTTGACGCTGTCGCCACCGGCCTGTCCATCCTTGCCCAGGCTGACCAGGGCGAACGGCGCGCCTTCACCGGGCACGCGGTATTCGTACTGGTGGTTCCACGGATCCTTGAGTTCGGCGACCTTGGCATAAGGGCCAAGCCAGCCACTGGCATTGCCGGGCGCGCTGACTAGTTCGTCCAGCGTATTGGGAAGACGGCCGGTGTCCATTTCGAACTGCTGGATTTTTTCCGCCACGGTCTGCACCTGCGCCTTGGCCAGGTTGACCTTGGCCCGGTCGGCATTGCCCAGGATCCGGGTCGCGGCGAAGGCCACGATGCCACCGATCAGGATGACCACGACGATGATTTCCATCAGGGTGAAGCCGGCCTGCGCGGCGCGGCGCGGCAGGCGCGGATTGGATCGGCTGTTTCGCATCATGGATTCCATTGTGTCCGTTTAGTTGATCGCACCGGCGAGGTCGTACAACGGTACCAGCACCGCGATGACGACCACCGCCACCACCGCTGCCAGTACCAACGTGATCACCGGCACCAGGGCGGCCAGCATACGGTCCATTGCCTGAGCGGTTTCCTGCTCGAAGGTATCGGCGGTCTTCAGCAGCATGCCGTCGAGGGCGCCGGATTCCTCGCCTACCTGGACCATCTGCAGGGCCAGGCGCGGGAACCGCTTGCCCTTGCCCAGCGAAGACGACAACCCATGCCCATTCTTCACGTCCTCGGCCGCCTGGTCGACGTCGGCGGCGAGCGCGCGGTTGCCCAGCACGTTGCGCGAGATGCCCAGCGCGGCCAGCAAGGGCACGCCGTTCTTCAACAAGGTGCCCAGGGTGCGGGCCAGGCGCGCGGTCTCGAGTTTTGCCACCAGCGGGCCGATCAGTTTCTTCTGCAGCAGCCACGCGTCGAAACGGTCGCGGAACACCGGGTCGCGGCGCTTGCGGTCGAACCACCACAGCAACGCCGCCGGCAACAGCACCAGCAGCAGCCACCAGTCGCGCACGAACAGGCCGAGCGCAAGCACCGCGCGGGTGAACCACGGCAACACCACGTCGAGGCTTTCGTACATCTGCGCGAATTGCGGCACCACGAAACCCAGCAGGAACAGCAGGGCGAATCCGACCACCACCACCAGGATCGCCGGATAGACCATGGCGTTGATCACGCGGCCACGCAAGGCGCTGCTGCGCTCCAGGTAATCGGCCAGGCGCTGCAGGGTTTCATGCATGCTGCCGCCCGCTTCGCCGGCGCGGACCATGTTCACGTACAGCCGCGAGAAGGCGCCATGCTGCCGCTCCAGCGCCGCCGACAAGGGCGCACCGCCGCGCACCGCGTCGCGGATGTCGGTGATGGTGCGGCGGGCTTTGTCGTCCTCGGGCAGTTCCAGCAGGATGGTCAGGGAACGGTCGAGGGGTTGCCCGGCACCGAGCAGCGTCGCCAGTTGCTGGGTGAACTGCACCAGCCGCTCGCCAGCGAAAGGCTTGGCTGCGAAAAGTGCGCGCAACGAGGTCCCGCCACCGCCTTCTGACGCCAGCCTCGCTTCCATCGGCAGATGGCCCTGCTCCTGCAGGCGCGCGACCACCTCGCCGTCATTGGCGGCTTCCATCTGGCCGTCGAGGACTTCGCCGCGGGTGTTGAGGGCTTTGTAGCGATAGAGGGGCATGGGCGATCGGTTACTCGCAGGTGAACTGCTGCTCCGGCACCACGCGCGGACGGCCGATGGCGAACTCACGCACCGGGTGCGGCCATGACTCGAATGCGCTGATCCCGGGCGTGAGCACGCAGCTGGAGGTATAGACGAAGGTCTCGCCGTCGGCCGACATGTACAGGTCGTATTTCACCGCCAGCGGCAGATCGGCGCTGACGGTCATCAGCGTCTGTTGCTTCGACCGGTCCTCGCCTGCGTCATCGCCGCCGCGCACCGCGCGCAGGTTGGCTTCCGCCGCGGGAGTGGGCGTGGCGGACACCACCTGCCCGTCGACGATCTCCACCCTCAGCCCGAGTGCCGGTTGGCCGCTGCCGATGGCGAATCCGTCGGCCAGTTGCGCGCGCGTGAGCGTCCTGGGCGGGCCCTTGGACCTGGCCGCGCTTGCCTGTAACGCCAGCGACAGGCAGACGATGCCCAAGGCGACGGCGGGCCAACGAAGCTTCGGAAGGCCGCTCATGCGTCCTCCGTCACCCGCAGCACTTCCTCGATCGTCGTCTCACCGCTCAGTGCCTTGACGATCCCATCCTCGTACATCGTGCGCATGCCGGCATCGCGCGCCAGCTGCTCCAGTTCGCCCATGCCGGCGTGGCGCATGACCGCGCGGCGCAGGCCGTCGTTCATGACCAGGAATTCCATGATCGTGGTACGACCCAGGTAACCGGTCGGTGCGATCGCCGAGGCGCGTGGTCGGTACAGGAAGATGTCGCCTTCGGGCTGATAACGACGCAGGGCGAACTTCTCGATTTCCTCCGGCGAAGCCGGATATTTCTCCGCGTGCACCGGCTCCAGCCGCCGCACCAATCTTTGCGCGAGGATGCCGTTGATGGTGGAAGTGAGCAGGTAGTCTTCCACGCCCATGTCGAGCATGCGGGTGATGCCGCCAGCAGCGTTGTTGGTATGCAGCGTGCTGAGCACCAGGTGGCCGGTGAGCGCGGACTGGATGGCGATGCGCGCGGTTTCCAGGTCGCGCATTTCGCCGATCATGATGATGTCCGGGTCCTGGCGCACGATGCTTCTCAATGCATGGGCGAAGTCGAGGCCGATCTGCGGCTTGGCCTGGATCTGGTTGATGCCTTCGATCTGGTATTCGACCGGATCCTCGACGGTGATGATCTTGACGTCGGCGGTGTTGAGCTTGCTCAGCGCGGTGTACAGCGTGGTGGTCTTGCCGGAGCCGGTCGGCCCGGTGACCAGCAGGATCCCATGCGGCTGCTCCAGCACTTTCTGGAACTGCGGCAGGAAGTGGTCGGTGAAGCCGAGCTTGTGGAAATCGAAGACCACGGTCTCGCGGTCCAGCAGGCGCATCACCACCGACTCGCCGTGCGCGGTGGGCACGGTGCTGACGCGCAGGTCGAGTTCCTTGCCCTGCACGCGCAGCATGATGCGGCCGTCCTGCGGCAGGCGGCGCTCGGCGATGTTGAGCTTGGCCATGATCTTGACGCGGCTGATCACCGCGGCGGTGAGGTTGGCCGGCGGGCTCTCGCCTTCCTCCAGCACGCCATCGACTCGGTAACGCACCTTCAACCGGTTCTCGAACGGCTCGATGTGGATGTCCGAGGCGCGCAGTTCGACCGCGCGCTGGATCACCAGGTTGACCAGGCGGATGACCGGCGCTTCCGAAGCCAGGTCGCGCAGGTGCTCCACGTCATCGACGTTGCCGCTGCTCTCGCCATCGGCATCTTCCACGATCGTGCCCATCGCGCTGCGGCCCTGGCCGTGCCAGCGCTCGATCAGGTCGTCGATTTCCGAACGCAGGCCGACGCAGGGGCGTACCGGCACGCCGGTCGCCAGCTGTACCGCTTCGATCGCGTAAGGATCCTGCGGATCGGCCATCCACAGATCCTGCATGCCGTCGCTTTCGCCGAGCACGCAGACATGGAACTGGCGCAGGAAACGCGGCGACAAAGGCACTACTTCGGGCAAGGTCTCCGGCGGCAATTCCGGCACCTGTTTCAGGCCGACCAGCGGCAGGCCCAGGACTTCGGCGCAGGTTTCGGCATGGTCGCGTTCGGATACCAGGCCCAGGCGCGCGAGCAGCGACAACAGGCTGCCGCCCGTCTCTTCCTGCAGGCGGCGGGCACGCACCAGGTCCGCATCCTTCAGCCTGCCTTTTTCCAGCAGCGCGGCGACGATGCGTTCGTCCGCGCTATCCCAGGTTCCATTATCAGCAGCGACTGCGTTCACAGGGTGCTCCGGAGTTCTGGGCGGACTTTACCCGGTTCGCCGGGGAATGGCTCGCGGCGACCGGCAAGCGCGGGCCGCCATGTTCAGCTGCGCGGTGCGACCGATGGCGTGGATGCTCAGCCCACCCACGCCCGTGCGTTACGGAACATGCGCAGCCATGGCGAATCACCTTGCCAGTCAGACGGATGCCAGCTGAGGTTGGCGTTGCGCAACGTGCGCTCCGGATGCGGCATCAGGATCGTGCAGCGGCCGTCATCGCTGGTCAGGCCGGCAATGCCGTCGGGCGAACCATTGGGGTTGAGCGGATAGTGCGCGGCGATGCGGCCTTCGCCGTCGATGTAGCGCAACGCCACCCTTGCCGCGACCTGGTCGACGGAACTGTCGAACTCGGCGCGGCCCTCGCCATGCGAAACCACGACCGGAATCCGCGAGCCGGCCATGTCGCGCAGCAGGATCGATGGCGATTCGACCACTTCCAGCAACGCCAGGCGCGCCTCGAACTGTTCGCTGCGGTTGCGCAGGAAACGTGGCCAGTGCCCGGCGCCGGGAATGATGTCCTTCAACTGGCTGAGCATCTGGCAGCCATTGCAGACACCGAGCGAGAACGCGTCGTCACGGGCGAAGAATTCCGCGAATGTGTCGCGCAATATGTCGCGCTCCAGGATCGAAGTCGCCCAGCCACGGCCCGCGCCGAGCACGTCGCCGTAACTAAAACCGCCGCAAGCGGCAAAGCCCTTGAACTGGTCGAGCTTCACCCGGCCAGCGATCAGGTCGCTCATGTGCACGTCATGGGCGTCGAAACCGGCGCGGTCGAATGCGGCCGCCATTTCGATCTGGCCGTTGACGCCCTGCTCGCGCAGGATCGCAACCTTCGGTCGCGCGCCTTTCGCGATGTACGGCATGGCGATGTCTTCGCTCGGATCGAAACTCAATTTCGGACGCAGGCCGGGCGCGGCGAAAGTCCGCGCGAGCTCACGTTCCTCATCGGCCGCGTCCGGGTTGTCGCGCAACTTCTGCATGGCATGGGTGACCGACCACCAGGCGTCGAACAGTTCTTCCCAACGCCATTGCGCCAGCACTTCGCCTTCCTGCTGGACGCGCACGGTCGGCGCGCTGGTCGGCCTGGCGATGCGCTGCGCGCATTCGGTCAGCGCGTGGCGTTCGACCAGGTCGGCGAATGCGGCGCGGTCTTCGGCCGCGACCTGCACCACGGCGCCGAGTTCCTCGGCGAACAGGGTGCGGAAGGCATCGTCGCCCCAGCCATCCAGCTGGATGTCGAGACCGCAGTGCGTGGCGAAGGCCATTTCACACAAGGCGGCGAAAGCGCCGCCGTCGCTGCGGTCGTGGTAGGCCAGCAACATGCCGGCTTCGCGCGCATCGCGGATCAGCTCGAAGAAATCGCGCAGGCGTTGCGGATCGTCCAGGTCCGGCACGCCGTCGTCGGCATCCTCGCCGGCGAATGCGGGAAGCGCATTGCCACCGGCACCGGGGTGGCATTGCGCCAGCACCGAGCCGCCGAGGCGTTTCTTGCCCGCGCCCAGGCCGATCAACCACAGCTCGCTGTCTTCCTCGCGGGACAGCAACGGAGTGAGTTGCGCGCGCACGTCGGTGACCGGGGCGAAGGCGGTGATGACCAGCGACACCGGGGAAACGGATTTCTGCGTGCCATCGTCCGCATGCCATTGCGCCTGCATCGACAGCGAATCCTTGCCGACCGGGATGCTCAGGTCGATCCCGGGGCACAACTGCATGCCCACCGCTTTCACCGCCTCGAACAGCAACGCGTCTTCGCCCGGGTGGCCGGCGGCGGCCATCCAGTTGGCGGAAAGCTTGACGCGCTCCAGCGATTCGACCGGCGCCGCGCACAGGTTGGTGATCGCCTCGCCCACGGCCATGCGCGCGGCGGCGGCCGCGTCGAGCAATGCGAGCGGGGTACGTTCGCCGATGGCCATGGCCTCGCCGCTGAATCCGTCGAAACCGGACAGGGTGATGGCGCAATCGGCCAGTGGCAGCTGCCAGGGGCCGATCATCTGGTCGCGCGCGGTCAGGCCGCCGACGCTGCGATCGCCGATGGTGACGAGGAACTGCTTGGACGCCACCGCCGGATGCGCGAGCACGCGCAGGGCCGCGTCATGCAGGTCGAGGCCTGCAGTATCCAGCGCCGGCCAGCGCGCAGCCGGCGGGCGGGCAGTATCGCGATGCATCTTCGGGGCCTTGCCGAAGAGGACGTCCATGGGCAGGTCGATGGCATTGGCCCCCCCTCCTGCTTGCGGGAGAGGGTTGGGGTGAGGGGATTCGATCGTGGCGCCATAACCGACGACCAGGCGCTCTTCCTCCGTCGCCACACCCACCGCCGCGAACGGACAACGCTCACGCGCGCAGATCTCCGCGAATTCGGCCAACCGCTCCTGGGCCACGCCCAACACGTAGCGCTCCTGCGATTCGTTGCACCACAACTGCATCGGCGACAGCGAGGGATCGTCGCTGGGCACCTTGTCCAGGTCGATCACCCCGCCGCGGCCGGAGTCGTGCAGCAGTTCGGGAATCGCATTGGACAGACCGCCCGCACCGACGTCGTGGAACCAGCGGATCGGATTGCCTGCGCCCTGCGCCACGCAGCGGTCGATCACTTCCTGGCAGCGGCGCTCCATCTCCGGGTTGTCGCGCTGCACGCTGGCGAAATCCAGGTCCTCGGCGCTGTCACCCGAAGCGACCGAACTGGCGGCGCCGCCGCCGAGGCCGATCAGCATCGCCGGCCCGCCGAGCACGATCACCGCGTCGCCCGGCTGCAGGCGGATCTTCTCGACCTGGATGCGGTCGATCGCGCCGAGTCCGCCGGCAAGCATGATCGGCTTGTCGTAGGCGCGGGTCAGTGCGTCGCCTTCGGCCAGTTCGAAACTGCGGAAATAACCGGTCAGGTTCGGACGGCCGAATTCGTTGTTGAACGCGGCCGCACCAAGCGGGCCGTCGAGCATGATTTCCAGCGCCGGGGCCATGCGCGGATTGAGGCTGCGTGGCGCCTCCCAAGGCTGCGGCAGGGTCGGAATGCGCAGGTGGGAAACGCTGAAACCGCTCAACCCGGCCTTGGGCTTGCCGCCACGACCGGTCGCGCCTTCATCGCGGATCTCGCCACCGGCACCGGTGCTGGCACCGGGGAATGGAGCGATGGCAGTGGGATGGTTGTGGGTTTCGACCTTGATGCAGAACGCGGATTCGACCACGGGTTCGTTGCGATAGGCGCCGCCGGCATCGGGACGGAAACGCGACGACGGATAGCCTTCCACCACCGCCGCGTTGTCGCTGTACGCGGACAAGGTGTGTTGCGGGGTCTGCGCGTGGGTGTGCTTGATCATGCGGAACAGGGACTGTGGCTGGTCCTTGCCGTCGATGGTCCACGTTGCGTTGAAGATCTTGTGCCGGCAGTGCTCGGAATTGGCCTGCGCGAACATCATCAGTTCGACATCGGACGGATCGCGGCCGAGTTCGCGGTAGCGCAGGCGCAGGTATTCGATCTCGTCCTCGGCCAGGGCCAGGCCCAGGCGCGTGTTGGCCGCTTCCAGCGTGGCCAGCGGGATACGCTCCAGCGCGCCGCGCGGCGGTGCGGTGAACAAGGCCACGGCCTGTTCGCGCGCGCTCAGCAGCGACTGGGTCATGGGGTCGTGCAGCAGCCGCGCCAGGGCGGCGGAATCTTCCCAGCCCTGCAGGTCGATGCGGGTGCCGCGTTCGACGCGCTTCACCGCCAGGCCGGCGCCGCGCAACAGTTCGGTGGCCTTGCTCGCCCACGGCGACAGGGTGCCCAGGCGGGGCACGATGAAGCGCGAGCGGGTATCCGGCGCGGCGGCGACCGGGTCAGCAGACGCCTGCAGGATGCGCCGCAGGGTCGCGGCATCGACCTCGGCGCCCGCTTCGGGCTCGACGAAATAGACATGCCATGCGCCCCGTACCAGCACGGAGGGCGACAGGGACTGCAATCGGGATTCAAGCCGCGCGCGGCGGAACTGCGACAGGGCCGACTGGCCCTCGAGGACGATCATGTCCGGGTAACCGTGAGGAACGGGCTGTCTATTGTAGCGAAGCCGGCACAAGGCCGGCTTCGTCACGACCCACTGGAACGCCGGATTACGGCATGCCGGCCTGGCCTGCGCCGGCCAGCTTGTCCAGGGCCTCGCGCAACTGCTGCGGCGGCAGGTAACCGCCGAGCTGGGTGCCATCGGGGGCGAAGATCGCCGGCGTGCCGGAGATGCCCAGGCGCTGGCCGATGTTGTATTCCATGTCCACCGGGTTCTTGCAGTCCTTGGCCACGATCGGCTTGTCCGACTTGGCGTCGGTCAAGGCCTGTTTGCGGTCGCTCGCGCACCAGACCGAGATCATGTCGCGGTGATCCTGGCTGCCCAGGCCCATGCGTGGGAACGCCATGTACTGGACCTCGATGCCCAGCCGGTTGTACTCGGCGATTTCGCTGTGCAACTTGCGGCAGTAGCCGCATTCCACGTCGGTGAAGACATCGATGGTGTATTTGGGATTGGGCGGCGAGAACACGATGCGGTCCTTGGCCTTGATGCTGTCCAGCAGGCCGCGGCGGTATTTGCCCAGCGCCGGGCTGCCCTGGGTCAGTTCCTTCTTCGTCTCCATGTCCAGTACCTGGCCCTGGACCAGGTACCTGCCGTCATCGCTGACCAGCACGACCTGCCCGCCGACGATCGCCTCGCGGAAACCCGGCAGCGCGGAGGCGCCGACGTAGTCGATCTGGATCTGCGGGTTGAGCGCCTGCAGGGCCTGGCGTGCACGGCCATCGGCGCTGTCGGCCTTGGCGACGGCGGCCGTGGTGGCGGCAGGCGTGGTCGCGGGCTTGGCGGCGGCGCCGGGTTGCGGGGCCTGGGCACAGGCGGAAAGGCTGGAAGTGCCCAGCAAGGCGGCGATGACGAGCAGATGCTTCATGAAGCAGTCCTTTGGAGGCGATGCGGGGGGCGCGGCGCGGGATTCGACAGCGCGGCACGTTGCAGGTTCAAGCGATTTTCGCATATCCCGCCGCCCGGCTATGTTCACGCGAAGAGTGTGTTGCTGAACAAAGCCGTGCGGCCATGCCTGGCGAGGCATCAGGACTCCGGGTACTCCGGCCCGGCCCTCCGTGGCCGGGGTATCCGTCGCCGAGAATTCGCCATGGCTGCGCGGCGATACCGCCGAAAGCTCGCCTCGGCTCACCCGCGCGGATGATGTTTGGTGTGCAGTTGCTGCAGGTGTTCGCGCGCCACCAGCGTGTAGATCTGGGTGGTGGACAGCGAACTGTGGCCCAGCAGCATCTGCAGCGCGCGCAGATCGGCGCCGCGATTGAGCAGGTGGGTGGCGAAACTGTGGCGCAGGCCGTGCGGGCTGATCTTGCCGGGATCGATGCCGGCGGCGGCCGCATATCGCTTCACCAGCCCCCAGAACTGCTGGCGACTGGGCGGCTCGCGGTTGCCGTCGCGGGATTTTCCGTCGAGAGCTTTTCCGTTCAAGAACAGGCTTTCCGGATTGGGCTTCCCCGCCAGTTGCGGGCGTGACTCGGCCAGGTATTTTTCCAGCCAGTACTGGGACTCCTCGCCCAGCGGCACCAGCCGCTCCTTGCTGCCCTTGCCGGTGACCCGGACCACGCCCTGGCGCAGGTTCACCGCGTTGGCGGGCAGGTCGACCAGCTCGCTGACCCGCAATCCGGCCGCGTACATCAGTTCGAACATGGCCCGGTCGCGCAGGCCGAGCGCAGTGTCGACCTGCGGCGCGGCCAGCAGCGCGTCGACCTGGCTTTCCGACAAGGCCTTGGGCAACGAGCGCGGCAGCTTGGGGGGATCGAGCAAGGCGGTGGGATCGTCCTTGCGCACGCCCCGGCGCAGCAGCCACGCATAGAAAGCGCGCAGCGCCGACAGCAGGCGCGCGTTGCTGCGTTGCGAATAGCCTTGCCCGGTGCGCATCGCCAGATAGTCGAACAGACCGGCGCGGTCGGTCTTCGCCAGCCCGCCTTGACGGCCATTGCGCCAGCGGGAAAACCCTTCCAGGTCGCGGCGATAGCTGGCCAGGGTCGGCTTGGCCAGCCC
>JBOHXX010000045.1:0-14088 GCA_050737675.1 Pseudoxanthomonas sp. | reverse complement strand
TGACGAACACCTCAAGCTGGCGTTGTGGGCCTCGGGCGAGCATTTCTGGGACTACGACCTGATCCGGCGCCGCATGCACCACATGCGCGCCAACGAAGCCGCCCCGCATTCGGCCGAAATCACCGTGCTCACCGGCCAGGGCGACGTCCCTACGATCCACGAGCAGGACATGCCGCTGGTGATGGAGCGCCTGCGCGGCCACCTGCAGGGCGAGACCCCGTTGTTCATGTCCGAACACCGCATGGACCTGGCCGGCAACGGCTCCTGGGCCTGGATCCGGGCCCGTGGCCGCGTGGTCGAACGCGACCCGGAAGGCCGCCCGCTGCGCATCGCCGGCACCGCGCGCGACATCACCGCCAGCCGCAATGCCGAATACGAACACCGCATCGCCAGCGAGGTCATGCGCAGCATGAGCGAGGCCGTGGCGGTGCTGGACTGGGACTACAACTTCGTCGCCGTCAACCAGTCCTTCACCCGGATCAGCGGCTATTCCGACGTGGAGGTAATCGGCCAGCCGGTGACCCTGCTCGACAGCAGCCAGCACGACGAGGCCTTCTTCGAACACATGCGCGCGGACCTGCAGCGCGACGGCCGCTGGTCGGGCGAGGTCTGGAAGGTGCGCAAGGATGGCGAGGAGATCCTGTGCAAGATCGAAACCAACGTGGTCCCCGACGCCAGCGGCCAGCGCCGCCTGTACGTGATGGTGCTCAACGACATCACCGAACAGAAGCGCGCCGAGCAGGAACTGCGTTACCTGGCCAATTACGACACCCTGACCAGCCTGCCCAACCGCTCGTTGCTGTCCGAGCGCCTGTCGCGCGCCATCGTCCGGGCACGACGCGAGAACGGCAAGGTCGCGGTGCTGTTCATCGACCTGGACCGGTTCAAGGACATCAACGACTCGCTGGGCCACGCCACCGGCGACCGGATCCTGCGCGCCGCGGCCGCGCGCGTGCAGCAGACCGTGGGCGCGCAGCACACGGTGGCGCGGTTGAGCGGCGATGAATTCACCGTGGTGCTGGAGGACATCGGCTCGCTGGGCGACGCGGAGACCATCGCCGAACGGATCATCGACGCATTCATGCTGCCGCTCAGCTTCGGCGAACGCCTGGAATTGTCGGTGTCGCCCTCGATCGGGATCAGCCTGTACCCGGACCATGCGCAGGTGCCGACCGACCTGCTCAAGCACGCCGATACCGCCATGTACCAGGCCAAGTCCGCCGGCCGGCACACCTACCAGGTGTATTCAGAGTCGATGGACGAGAAGACCCGGCATCGCGCCATCCTGGCCAGCGCGCTGCGCCGGGCACTGGAACGCAACGAGCTCTCGCTGGTGTTCCAGCCGCGCCTTTCGTTGACCCAGCAGCGCATCACCGGCGTCGAAGCGCTGCTGCGCTGGCAGAGCAAGGACTTCGGCGAAGTTTCCCCCGGCCAGTTCATCCCGCTGGCCGAGGAATCGGGGCTGATCCTGGAAATCGGTGCCTGGGCGCTGCGCCAGGCCTGCCTGACCCTGCATCAATGGCACGAGCAGGGGCTGCCGTGCCTGACCGTCGCGGTCAACGTCTCGGCGATGCAACTGCAACGCGGCGACCTGGCCGACGTGGTGGCCCGGGTCCTGGAGGAGACCGGGGTGCCCGCGCATTGCCTGGAGCTGGAACTGACCGAAAGCGTGATCATGGCCAATCCGGAAAAGAACGCCGATACCCTGCGCGCCTGCCGCCAGCTCGGCGTGTTCCTGGCCATCGACGACTTCGGCACCGGCTATTCCTCGCTGGCCTACCTCAAGCGACTGCCACTGACCACGCTCAAGATCGACCAGGAATTCGTCGGCGACCTGACCCACGACAGCGACGACGAAGCCATCACCAGCACCATCATCAACATGGGCCATTCGCTGTCGCTCAACGTGATCGCCGAAGGCGTCGAGACCGCCGCGCAACTGCAGTTCCTGCACGACCATGGCTGCGACGAGATCCAGGGCCACTGGATCTCCCACGCCCTGCCCCCCGAGGCCTGCCTGCGTTTCATCCGCGAATACGGCCTCAAAGTCGCTTCCTGACGGCATTTGTGGGAGCGGCTTCCAGCCCCGCGAGCTCTTGCGCAAGCGCCCCATGCACGCCACCCGAACCGGAACCGGAAGAAGCCAAAGCTCGCGGCTGGAAGCCGTTCCCACACACCTCGCTTGACCGCCCGCCGGGGCCATGCCTATCGTGGCGCCATGGACAACGAAGCCATCGACCCGCTCCGCAGCCTCGCCGCGCGTATCCAGGAACTGGCCGATCGTTGCCAGCGCCTGGCCGACGAAAACCGCAGCCTGCGCAACCAGCAGGAGCAACTGGTCGGCGAACGCTCGCAACTGCTGGCCAAGAACGAGCAGGCCCGCTCGCGGGTCGAAGCGATGATCATGCGGCTGAAATCGCTGGAGCAGCACACATGAGCGGCAGCGAACCGGTCAGCGTCCACATCCTGGACCGCGAATACACCGTTGGCGTCGAAGCCGGCGAACGCAGCAGCCTGATGGCCGCGGCCAAGCTGCTGGACGGCAAGATGCGCGAAGTGCGCGGCAGCAACAAGATGGCCGCGGTGGATCGCGTCGCGGTGCTCGCCGCGCTCAACCTGGCGCATGAACTGCAGCAATTGCGCGATGACAGCAGCGCACGCGAACTGGAATTGTCGCGCACCCTCGGCGAACTGCACCGCAAGCTCGACAGCGTGCTCGACGCGCCGCGCTGAGCGGAGTTCCATGCAGCGCGCAGGTTGCGTGGAACATGCATGCAGCACATCGCCATGCACTGCAGAGTGAACCGCAACCGACGAACGGGCTTTGCATTTCCGGCTTCGTCGCTATACTGCCCGCACATCCTCTGCTGTGAACGACGGCGAGCAAAACATACGCCTTGTCCCTTAAATACGACCACGGGAAGGGAACGGAAGCCAGGAGCGCAAGTCCGCCTCGCAGCGGAAAGCCCGAAGGCCCCCAACTCTTCCCACTTGAACCCAGGGTTCAAGGTCGTTTCGCAAGCATCGTCATGGCGGAGGATGTATTTTTTCCTTCGATCCCCTGTAGGAGCGGGCCCTGCCCGCGAAGCCCTTCACGTTGAATCGAAAGCAGCCGAGCAAGCTCGGCCGCCATCCCACCCGTAGGAACACCCGCAGGAACCTGCCCTGCCCGCGACGATTCACCCTGAAGGCTCGATAGAGAGGCCTCGCCGGCAAGCCCCTATAATTCCACGCATGAAACTCCCAGCGCGGAATCTCCCATGACTTCGGACCGCGCCAGCCTGCGCAGCGGATTGCGCGCGCAACGCCGTGCCATCCCCGCCCCGCAGCGCATCGCCGCCGCCGACACGCTGGGCAACCGCCTGCTGGGACTCGCGTTCGCGCCCACCACCGGCTATGTCGCCGGCTACTGGGCGATGGACGGTGAAATCGCCCTGCACAGCTGGCAACTGCGCCTGCCTCGCGAACTGGTTTATTGCCTGCCGGTGCTGCATGAAGAAAACCTGCTGCGCTTTGCGCCTTGGCGACCGGGCGATCCGCTGGTGACCAATCGCTTCGGCATCCCGGAACCGGACGTGGAGCCGGCATCGGCATTGCCGCCCGAGGCGATGTCGCTGGTGGTCATGCCGCTGGTCGGCTTCGATCCCGGCGGACGCCGCCTGGGCATGGGAGGCGGCTGGTACGATCGCACTTTCGCTTTCCGCCATGCCACGATGCCGCCGCCCTGGCTGGTGGGCGTCGGCTTCGATGCGCAATGCGTGGATGCGCTCGATACCGAATCCTGGGATGTACTTCCCGACGCGATCTGCACCGAAACCCGGACCCTGCTGGCCGACACCCGCTATGAGTAACCGCAAACGCTACTGGCTGATGAAGTCCGAACCGGACGCCTTCTCGATCGATGACCTGCAGAAGGTCGGCGTCGAACCCTGGAATGGCGTGCGCAACTACCAGGCGCGCAACCACATGCGCCAGATGCAGGTCGGCGACGGCGTGCTGTTCTACCACTCCAGCTGCGCGGTACCCGCCATCGTCGGTATCGCCAAGGTGGCGAGCGTGCCGTATCCGGACCCCACCCAGTTCGATCCCAAATCGGACTATTTCGATGCCAAGAGCACGCGCGAGGAACCGCGCTGGTCGCTGGTCGATGTCGCTTTCGAGCGCAAGCTCAAGCGCGCGATCCCGCTGGAAGAGGTCAAGCAACACACTGATGCGCTCGGCGAAGGCTTCGCGCTGACCCAGCGCGGCTCGCGCCTGTCGGTATCACCGGTCAGCGCGGCGCAGTGGAAGCTGCTGTTGTCCCTCGAATAACCCAACCACCGGAACCAACCACGTGTCGCAGAACGAAGCAAAACGCCTGGCCGCCGAAAAGGCCATCGAATACGTCGAGGACGGCATGATCGTCGGCGTCGGCACCGGCTCCACCGTGGCCTTCTTCATCGATGCGCTGGGCCGGATCAAGCACCGTATCGCCGGTGCCGTCTCCAGTTCCGAGCAGAGTACCGCGCGCCTGCGTGGGCACGGCATCGAGGTGATGGAACTCAACAATACCGGCGAGCTGGCGTTGTACGTGGACGGCGCCGACGAATGCGACCCGCACAAGCGCCTGATCAAGGGCGGTGGCGCGGCGCTGACCCGCGAGAAGATCATCGCCGAGGCCAGCGAGAAGTTCGTCTGCCTGATCGACCCGAGCAAGCAGGTGCCGATACTCGGCAAATTCCCGTTGCCAATCGAAGTGATCCCGATGGCCCGCAGCCTGGTCGCACGCCGGATCCTGGCCTTGACCGGCGGACAGCCGGTCTGGCGTGACGGCGTGGTCACCGACAACGGCAACGTTGTCCTCGACGTGCACAACCTGTCGATCATCGACCCGGTGGCGATGGAAAAGGAACTCAACCAGATCCCCGGCGTGGTCAGCGTGGGCCTGTTCGCCCGCCGCCCGGCGGACGTGGTCATCATCGGTGGCGAGCCGCCGCAGGTGCTGTAACCCGTGTAGCGGTTTCAAGCCGCGAGTTCTTGGCCGCGCCCCGGGCTGGATGAAAGCAAAAAGCTGACAAGCTCGCGGCTGGAAGCCGCTCCCACGCCCGCGGACCGTGCGCTATGGCTTGGGCGGCTTCACTGCCGCCAAGGCCTCGACCAGGTCGCCCACCAGCTCGCGCCGTTTCGGTGGCAGGGCCAGGTAGGTCTCGATGACCTGGCGCTCTCGTGCGCCCAGCGCTGTCGGCCAGGTCGCTTGCGATTCGGCGATCCTGCCCTTCCCTGCCTTGCCGAAGCGCAACACCTGGGGCTCGACGCCGAACAGGTCGGCCAACACCTGCAACTTGTCCT
Source organism: Pseudoxanthomonas sp. (assembly GCA_050737675.1). GTDB lineage: Bacteria > Pseudomonadota > Gammaproteobacteria > Xanthomonadales > Xanthomonadaceae > Pseudoxanthomonas_A. Next base: position 8,760 of record JBOHXX010000045.1, on the reverse strand, counting down.
GGTTCGGGATCGCGCGTCCGCCCAGCCAGCGCGAGATGGTCATGGCCGTCACCGATGCGCCGCGGTAGCGGCTGTTGAAAACCTTGAGCAATACGTTGGGACGCGGCTCATAGCCGGCCTTGTGCATGGCTTCGGCCAGCCGTTGCGAAAACTCTTGGCGCTCGTCGTTCATGGCCCCGGAAGTTACGGAGGCCACCCGTCCTCTCTTAACGTTTAGGGTTATTTATGTTTAACTTATTGGGTTATTCACGAACTCGACTCGTTAATGCCCAACTCCCGGCTGGACGCATTTCCCAGCATTGCCCTGGATGGCCGCCGGCAAGCGGAACGCATCCTGGCGGGACTGGAGCGTTGGCATCGGGTACGTACGCAGGCGCACGAGCGGACGGGGCTTCGGTAGATGCCGTTGCTGTCCTGGTTCAATCGCGACGCGGACCTGACCCGTGCGGCATTGACGCCGTATCGGCTGTTGGAACCGGTGGCGAGCCTGAGCCACGGCGATCCCGACTCCCCGAACATGCTGATCGAGGGCGACAACCTCGATGCCCTCAAGGCATTGCTACCTTATTACGCGGGTCAGGTGAAGTGCATCTACATCGACCCACCGTACAACACATTGTCGGCAGACATGCCGCACTACGATGACAACATCGAACACAGCCAGTGGCTGTCTATGATGTATCCCGCGCTGGAAATTCTCAAAAGCTTTCTTTCGCAGGACGGGCATATATTCGTCCAAATCGACGACAACGAAATGGCCTATCTGCAGGTCATCATGGATGAAATATTCGGCCGCTCGAACCGAGCAATCAACATCGCGGTAAAAATGAGTGAGCTAAGTGGCGTGAAAATGAAACACGTCGACAAAAAGCCGCCGAAGCTCAAGGAATACATCATTGCGTATCGCGCAACCCCATCGGGCCGACTGCGCCCCATCAAGAAGCAGAAGGATCCCGATAAATTCGAACAGTATCTCGGCTACTACACGAAGTTCATCGAGAATCCTGAAGACGAGGTCAAAGAATGGGTTATTACCCCAATCAAAGACTATTTAAAAGCTCAAGGTATTGAGCCGACTGAAGAAGCCATAAGGAAATTCCAGCTCCGTGAAGCCGATAGAGTCGTCTACCGGACAAACAATGCACTGCTGGCGCGGCAGTCTTTCAAGACGAAAACCGCAAAGGTCGTTTCACCGAAAGGAATTGAATACATCTGGTGGGAAGGAAAGCAGATGCTTTTTCTGTCCTCGTATGCCGAAGAGTACCTTGGGGACTTCTGGCCCGACATCAGCACAATCAATCTGAACAAGGAAGGCGGCGTCGATTTCAAGAGAGGCAAGAAGCCAGAAGCATTGCTCCAACGGGTGATAGAAATCGCCTCGAATCCTGGCGATATCGTCCTCGACAGCTTCCTTGGATCCGGCTCGACGGCAGCAGTAGCCCACAAAATGGGACGCCGCTGGATCGGAGTCGAGATGCGGACTCAAGCACGAACCCATTCCCAGAAGCGTTTGGTCGATGTAGTGGACGGCGAACAATCCGGAGTTTCCGGTAACGTCGGCTGGAAAGGCGGCGGCGGTTTCCGCTTCTACAAACTCGGCGTTCCCGTGTTCGACGAGAACGGCCACATCCGCGAAGGCATCCGCTTCGAGCATCTGGCTGCCCACGTGTGGTTCGCCGAAACCGGTACGGCCCGCTCCACGCGCGCCAAAAAAGAAGCCTTCCTCGGCGAACACAGTGGTGTCGGCTACTACTTGCTGTTCAACGGCATCCTGGGCGACGAAAGCAAGTCGGGGGGCAACGTGCTCACCCGCCGCGTGTTGCGCTCGCTTACCAAGTTCGATGGGCCCAAGGTGATCTACGGCGAAGCATGCGCGCTGCCCGAAGAGCAGTTGCGCGAGCTCGACATCACCTTCCGGCAGACCCCTTACGACATCAAGGCACGCTGACCATGGCGCTCGCCCTCAAGCTCTACCAGCGCCGCGCCCTCGACAGCCTGGAGCGCTTCTTCGATGCCGCGCGACTGGCCAGCCCGGCCGAGGCTTTCGTGGCCACCGTGGACAAGGGACTGCTCGACCAATACAAGCCCATGCCCGGCTTGCCGAATGTGCCTTATGCCTGCCTGCGCATACCCACCGGCGGCGGCAAGACCGTGATGGGCGCGCACATCATCCAATCCGCAGGCCGCGCCCTGCTCGACCGCGAATTCCCGCTGGTGATGTGGATGGTGCCAACGACGCAAATCAAGACGCAGACGTTGGATGCCTTCCGTGATCCGCGCCACCCCTATCGCCAGGAACTGGATGATGCATTCGACGGGCAAGTGGCCGTGTTCGACGTGGCCGACTTCGCCCAGATCCGCCCGGCCGATGTGGGCACCAGGGTGTGCATCGTCATTTCCACCGTCGCCGCGTTACGAGTGGAAAACCAGGATGGCCGCAAGGTTTATGAGTACCACGAGGACCTGGAGCCGCACTTCGCTGGCAGCATGAAGGATCTCGACTATCTGGAGAAGGGCAAGGACGGCAAGGCATTGGCCTCGTTTGCCAACCTGCTCAAGCTGCATGGCCCGCTGGTCATCATGGACGAGGCACACAACGCGACCACGCCGCTGTCCTACACGGTCTACGAGCGGCTTGGCCCGCGTGCCGTCGTCGAGCTCACTGCCACGCCCGACACCGCCAGTTCCAATGTGTTGGTGAGCGTCTCGGCCTTCGAGCTAAAGGCCGAGAACATGATCAAGTTCCCGGTGGTGCTGAAGGAGCACAAGGGCGACTGGCACGCCGCCGTGAGCAGCGCCGTGGCGCGGCGCAAGTCGCTGGCGAAGACCGCACTGGACGAACCGGAATACATCCGCCCGATCCTGCTGATCCAGGCGGAAAGCTCGAAGGGCGTGGCCACCGTCGCCGAGGTCAAGCGCCACTTGGTGGAAACCGACGGCGTTGCCGAAAACGCAATCGCGGTTGCGACTGGCGATCAGCGCGGAATCGACGGAGTGGACCTGTTCGCCAAGGACTGTCCAATCGAAGTGATCATCACCAAGCAGGCGCTCAAGGAAGGCTGGGATTGCTCCTTCGCCTACGTGTTCTGCTCGGTCGCGCAGGTCAAGAGCGACAAGGACATCCAGCAATTGCTCGGCCGCGTGCTGCGCATGCCTTACGCCATCCGCCGCAAGCAAGAAGTGATGAACAAGGCCTACGCCCACGTCGTCACCGACGACTTCGGCAAGGCCGCAGGCGAGCTCACTCAATCACTGATCAACATCGGCTTCAATCCGATGGAAGCCGCGGCGGCCATCCGCAAGGACAAGCCTGACGTACCGGCATTGCCGTTGCAGGGTGGCGAACTGGCGCCTTTCACGCCGCCGACCACGCGTATCGAAGTGCGCAAGGCGCCGGATCTATCCAGCGTGCCGGCGCGCGATGTCGAACGCGTGGTGTTCAAACCGAATGAAGACGGCAGCGGGACGTTGGAACTGACCGACGAGATCGGTGCGGAAACCATCGAAGCCATCGTCCTGACCGCACCACCGAAACAGCGCGAGGAGCTGGCCGCGCTGGTGGAACGCCACCATCTCGCCACCGCCGCGGCCAAGGCGCCCAGCGAACGCGGCGCGATCTTCCGCGTTCCGCGACTCTTCATGCTGGAGCAGGGCGAGCTGGGGCTGGTTGATCGCGGCGCCGTGTCCGCAAATTTCTCGTGGGACCTGTCGGCCAGCCCGCCCGACCTGTCGAGCTTCCGCTTCAACGACGACAGCATGACCTTCGAGGTGAACCTCGAAGGCCGGACCGTGAATTACCACCGTGTCAGCGACGACGCGGCAACCTACCTGCCCGGCTTCGCGCAGGATCGGACCGAGGCGGACCTGATCGGCTGGCTCGACCACGAAATCCGCGAGCCTTCGATCAAGCAGCCGGTGTTGCGCGAGTGGTTGCGCCGCGCGGTCGAAGGCCTGCTGCATGATCGCGGCTTCTCGCTGGCGCAGCTGCTGAAAGGGCAATTCATCCTGCGCCGCAAGCTGGCCGAGCAATTGCAGCTGGCCAAGGAGCAGGCTTACCACGCCGGCTTTCAGCAGGCACTGTTCCATGACGGACTGGAACTGGTCGCCAGTGACGGACCCGATCACGCCTTCACCTACCCGGCGGACATGGCGCTGTATCCGGCGCACACGTATTTCCGCGCCGACACCATGCGGTTCCGCAAGCACTACTACCCGGTGCCGGGCGATCTGGCATGGAAGACACCGAAGGGCGTGCTGACCGAGGAATTCCTCTGCGCACAGCAGATCGACCTGCTGGACGAAGTCGAGTTCTGGGTGCGCAACCTTGTCCATGCATCGCAATTCTGGATGCCGACGGCCATGCAACGGACTTATCCCGACTTCGTGGCGAAACTGAAGGACGGCCGCCTGCTCGTCGTCGAATACAAGGGCGAGGATCGCTACAGCAGCGATGAGGAGAAGGAAAAGCGAACGGTCGGCGAACTGTGGGCCAAGCGCAGCAATGGCAAGGGGCTCTACCTCATGGCCCGCAAGGTCGATGACACAGGACGCAACGTGCGCGATCAGTTATCGGCTGTCATCGCAGGAGATTAGTTGGATCCGGCAGCAAGGAAGCAACGATGTCCTTTGCAATTAGCGCGCGTAGGAGCGACGTGAGTCGCGATGGATAAGCCTGTATTCCTTCGCGACTCACGTCGCTCCTACGACTGATCGCGGATGAATTCCAAGTCGTTGATTGGACTTGTTTCTCCGCGACTGAGACCATCCGGCGCGATACTCCCCCGCCATGACCCTGCGCTGCCTCTTCATCGATTTCAACTCATTCTTCGCTTCGGTAGAGCAGCAGGACAACCCGCGCCTGCGCGGCAAGCCGGTTGGCGTGGTGCCGGTAGTGGCGGCCACCACCTGTTGCATCGCCGCCAGCATCGAGGCCAAGAAGCAGTATGGCATCGGCACCGGTACGCCGGTATGGGAAGCGCTGGACCGATGCCCCGACTTCGAGCTGGTCGAGGCGCGGCCGGCGCGTTATGTCGAAGTCCACCACCAGTTGATGAATGCGATCGAGGAGTGCATTCCCCACGCCAAACCCGACTCCATCGATGAAGTGCCTTGCTATTTGATCGGCCGCGAACGCCAGCGCGACAACGCCATTGCCATCGCGGAGCGGATCAAGCAGCGGATCGCCGAGGATTTCGACTGGATCCGCTGCTCCATCGGCATCGCCCCCAACCGGTTCCTGGCCAAGACCGCTTCGGACATGCAGAAACCCGACGGCCTGACCGTGCTGGAAATGGACGACCTGCCGCACAAGCTGCATGCGCTGGAATTGCGCGACTTCTGCGGCATCGGCCCGTCGATGGAACAACGCCTCATCCACGCCGGCATCCACACCGTGCCGCAACTCTGCGGCGCGACCCGCGAGCACCTGCGCGCGGCCTGGGGCAGCCGCGATGGCGAGCGCTTCTGGTTGCAGCTGCGCGGCCAGGACGTGCCCGAGCGCATCACCCAACGCGGCTCGATCGGCCACTCGCATGTGCTGGGGCCGGAACTGCGCAGCTTCGAGGGCGCGCGATCGGTGCTGTTCAAGTTGCTGGCCAAGGCGGCGATGCGATTGCGCAAGGACGGCTTCCAGGCCAGCGGCCTGTCGATCCGGATCCGCTTCGTGGGCCTGGAGCATCGCTTCGAACGCGACCTCGCCTTCGCGCCGATCGATGACACCTCCACCTTCCTGCACCAGCTGGGCGAACAACTGGCGCAACTGGAAACCGCGATCCAGCGCGGGCGCTGGAATCCACGGCGCCATCCACCCCTGTCGGTGGCGGTCACCCTGGTTGGCCTGCAGCAAGGCGACAGCGTCACCGGTGACCTGATGGCCAATCGCCAGCGCGACCGCGACATGAGCCGCGTGGTCGACAAGATCAACCAGAAGTACGGCAACAACTCGATCTACTTCGGCGCCATGCAGCAGGCCCTGGCGAACGATGCGGCGCCGATGCGCATTCCTTTTTCTCAGATCCCGGAAACCGCACGGGAGAAAGACGTCGCCACCCACCGGAAAGGCGGCGCGCGTAAAGCCGAAACTGCGGACGAACTGTTCCTGAAACGCGAGCGCCAGTTCAAGGTCCTGGCCGAGAACGCGCATCGCGAGGCGCAGAAGCGCAAGCGCCCTTCCGCGTCAGGCGACAATGCCGAACCCTTCAAGGCCGGCGCGGGCGGCTGGAACCAGGCCAGGAAGCGGGACAGCGAGCCCGCGATCGGCGAAACCCGGCCACTGTTCTGATGTTCTGAACCGGCCCGGCTTGCCGATACACTAAGCCCCTGTCCTTTTTCCGGAACCTCCCATGTCCGCACCGCGCCTGTTGCTGCTGGTCCTGATGTCCTTGCTCAGCGGTTGCGCCAGCGCGGCCAACTGGGTCGAACTGGGCGGACAGCGCTACAAGGTGGAGATCGCCGACGACGAGGCCGAACGCGAGCGCGGGCTGATGTTCCGCGACGAGTTGGCGATCGGCAGCGGCATGATCTTCATCCACGACCGCGAGGAACCGCAGGCGTACTGGATGAAGAACACCAGGATCCCGCTGGACATCCTGTACTTCGACAACGCACGCAAGCTGGTCGCGCAACAACGCGACGTGCCGCCCTGCTCCGCCGGCGATCGCTGCCCGGCGTATCCCAGCAATGCGCCCGCACGCTACGTGCTGGAACTGAACGCAGGCGAGGCAGAGAAGCTGAAACTGGAGAATGGCGCCGAACTCAAGCTGAGCGACAGCATTCCCAAGCTGCCATAGGGCTTGATTGTCGCGCCGATCGGCGCCAATCTTTGCCCATGGGGGAACGACTGACATTGCCGGACTGGAGTTCGCTGGCGGCGCAGGCCGACGAATCCGTGCCCCTGCTGGAAACCGCGCTGCTGATCGCGCGCGACGAATATCCCGGCCTCGATGCCGACCTCTACGACACCCTGGCGCAAAGCCACGCCGAACACCTGCGCCCGGAAATCGAGGCGATCGACGCCTGGCCGCTGAAAATGGCGGCGATCAACCGGCACCTGTTCGACGAACTGGGTTACACCGGCAATCACGACGAATATTACGACCCGCGCAACAGCTACCTCAACGAGGTATTCGAACGCCGCTTAGGCAACCCGATCACCCTGGCGATGGTGCAGATGGAAGTCGCGCGCCGGCTCGGCGTGCCACTGGATGGAGTGTCCTTCCCCGGACATTTCCTGGTGCGCCTGCCGGTGGACGACGGCATCCTGGTGATGGATCCGTTCAACGGCGGCCGTCCGCTCGGCGCGGACGAGCTGCGCGAACGGGCCAAGCCGCACCTGGGCGGCGACATCCCCGACGACAACGCGCTGATGCACATCCTGGACCCGGCCTCGCACCGCGCCATCCTGATCCGCATGCTGCGCAACCTGCATGGCGTGTATGCCGAACGCGACGAATGGGATCGCGCCGCGCGCAGCGCCGACCGCGTGCTGAAACTGTCGCCGGAACAACCCGAGGCGCTGCGCGACCGCGGCCTGGCCTACCTGAACATGGATCATCAGCACGGCGCGCGCCACGACCTGGCACGCTACCTGCAACTCGCGCCCGAGGCGGCGGATGCCGGCGTCATGCGCGAACGCCTGGTGGAAGTGAGCACCAGCCGCTCGCGGATGCATTGACGTTTTGTAGGAGCGCCGTAAGTCGCGACCCAATAGCGCCGACCTGCGGCGTTGTCCACTGGCAGCTGAATTCACGGTCGCGACTTGCGGCGCTCCTACAACAGGATCAATCGACTTCGATCATCTCGAAATCGTCCTTGCCCACGCCGCAATCCGGGCAGGTCCAGGTATCGGGAATGTCCTTCCAGCGCGTGCCCGGCGCCAGCCCTTCCTCCGGCAGGCCCTTGGCCTCGTCGTAGATGAAGCCGCAGACGACGCACATCCAGGTCTGGTAACGGCTGTCGTCGGCGTCGGTCATCGGGGGATAATGTCGGGGAAGCGGGCCGCCATTGTCCCATTCCCCACCTCGCACCGGAAGTTTGCCGATGAATTCCCGCTGGCCGCATCCCGGTCCTGCTCCCCATGGCCTGTACCTGATCACCCCGGATGAAGCCGACACCGCGCGCCTGCTGGCGCGCACGGTGCCCTTGCTGGCCGCGGGCACGACCTGGCTGCAATACCGCAACAAGGGCGCCGGCAACGCCTTGCGGCATGAGCAGGCCTCGGCCCTGCAGGAACTTTGCCTGCAGGCCGGCGTGCCGCTGATCGTCAACGATGATGTGCGCCTGGCCAAGGCCGTGGGCGCGGCGGGCGTGCACCTGGGTGAAGACGATGGCGATATCGCCGCGGCGCGCGCCTTGCTGGGGACGAAAGCGATCATCGGTTCGTCCTGCTACGACCAGTTGGCCCTGGCCGAAGCCGCGGTCGCCGCGGGTGCGGACTACGTGGCTTTCGGCGCCTTCTTCCCCACGCGCAGCAAGACCGGCACCCGCCATGCGGATCCGCGCTTGCTGGGTGAGGCCGCGTCGCTGGGCGTGCCGCGGGTGGCGATAGGCGGCATTACCCCGGACAATGCGCATGCGCTGGTCGAAGCCGGCGCGGATCTGCTGGCGGTGATTTCCGGCGTCTACGACGCAGCGGATCCGGGCGCCGCCGTACACGCCTACCGCCAATCCTTTTTGTAGGAGCGGGCCCTGCCCGCGATGCCTTTAGCCTTGTAGGTCCGAGCTTGCTCGGATGCTTTCCGCGAAGTTCAAGAGCATCCGAGC
>JBOHXX010000044.1:0-14176 GCA_050737675.1 Pseudoxanthomonas sp. | reverse complement strand
CCTGTATCCGTATCCGCCACCAGCAGCAACGGCAAAAGCTCGCGGCGTGGACGCCACTCCCACGAGCCGCACTCGTCATCTCCCATCCACGCAGCCATGCCAGAATCGTCGCATGCGCCGACTATCCTTCCTCCTGATCCTGCTTCCCCTCCTCTCCGCCTGCGTGCACGTCAACGTGCATGGCGATCCTTCCGCCTACACCGCAGGAAAATCCATGCGCGCCGCCACCTACAACACCTCGTTGTTCTCGGACGAAGCCGGCGGCCTGGTCCGCGAACTTGAAGGCGACAGCGCGCATGCACGCAAGATCGCCGCGGTGCTGCAACGGGTACGGCCCGACCTGGTGCTGTTGAACGAGTTCGACTATGACGATGCGCATCGCGCCGCCGACCTGTTCCAGCAGCGTTACCTTGAAGTTGCGCAACCCGGCGGTGGCGAAGCGTTGAAGTACCCCTATCGCTATCTCGCCCCGGTCAATACCGGCGTTCCCAGCGGGCTGGACCTGGATGGAAATGGCGAAGCCGGTGGCGAAGGCCGCGCGCGCGGCAACGATGCCTGGGGCTACGGGCTGCATCCCGGTCAGTACGGCATGCTGGTGCTGTCGAAATATCCGATCGACACTGCCCAGGTCCGCACTTTCCAGTTGCTACGCTGGAGCGCGATGCCCGATGCGTTGCGTCCGGTCGACCCTGTTTCACGCAAATTCTTCTATTCCGATGCGGTGTGGAAGCAATTGCGGCTGTCGTCGAAATCGCATTGGGACGTGCCGGTGCAAACGTCCGGAGGCATCGTGCATTTCCTCGCCTCGCATCCCACGCCTCCGGTGTTCGACGGACCCGAGGACCGCAACGGCAAGCGCAACCACGACGAGATCCGGTTGTGGTCGGAATACCTTTCGCCCGGCGACAAGGACTGGCTGTGCGACGACCATGGACGCTGCGGTGGATTGCAAGTCGACGCGAAGTTCGTGATTGCCGGCGATTTGAACAACGACCCGGTCGATGGCGACGGCATGCATGAAGCCATCGTGGAATTGCTCGAGCATCCACGCGTGCTGCGTCATGCCACTCCCCGCAGCGAAGGCGGCGCCGAAACCGCGCTGGCCTACGTGGAGAAGGGCATCGCGCATCGCGGTTCGCCGCAACACGTGACCGGCGATTTCGGTCCCAAGGCCGGCGCGATGCGGCTGGATTACGTGCTGCCTTCGACAGGCTTCGGCTTCATCGACAACGGCGTGTTCTGGCCTGCGCATGGCAGCGCCGATGCGGCGATCGCCGACGGCAGCGACCATCACCTGGTCTGGGTGGACCTGTCCCTGTAGGAGCGCCCCATGGGCGCGAGCTCTTGGGCTTTGTGCCATCGGATCGAAGAGCTCGCGCCCATGGGGTGCTCCTACGTGGCGATGCGGCGCGTCACGCGTCCGGGATGGGAGCCGCCTTGCGCGGCCCGAAGCCGAAACTGCCGTCGCTGTGCGCCGACACGATCATGCGCACCATGCTGCCGGGCACCATCAGTTCGACCAGCGACGCATTGCCGTCGGCAGAGTGCGCTTCCAGGGTCATCTCGATCAGCGCGCCGGCGGTGTCTATTTCCTTGCACAACACATGCGCGCCGGCAGGACCCTCGGTCAGATAGGGCTTGATCGCTTCGCCCAGTGCCTCGAGCGCGGGCGGGAAAAAGAAAACCGCATAACCGTCGTTTCCGTTCATTGCCTGTCCCTGTCGTTATTTGAGTTCTATCGTGATGGCTTGTGCCGCATCGCGTGCGGTTGCACGTGCCGAGTCGATGGTGTCGCTCCGCGCCAAAGTCACGCCGACCCGGCGCTGTCCTTCAACGCGCGGCTTGCCGAACAGGCGCAACGCGGAATCCGGATCCCGCAACGCAGCTTCCACGTTCGAGAACACCGGGACCCCATGGCCCTGGGCCAGCATCGCGCAGGATGCCGAAGGACCAAGCTGGCGGATCGCGCCGCTTTTGTCGGCGTGCACCGGCAACCCGAGGATCGCACGCGCATGCAGCGCGAATTCGCTCAGGTCCTGCGAGGCCAGCGTGACCAGGCCGGTGTCATGTGGACGCGGCGAGACCTCGCTGAACCAGACCTCGTCGCCTTTCACGAACAGCTCCACGCCGAACAATCCCCAGCCTCCAAGATCGTCGGTGATGGCTTTGGCGATGTCCTGGGAACGCTGCAGCGCCAGCGCCGACATCGGTTGCGGTTGCCAGCTTTCGCGATAGTCGCCGTGTTCCTGGGTATGCCCGACCGGATCGCAGAACGCGGTACCGCCGGCGTGGCGCACGGTCAGCATCGTGATCTCGTAATCGAAATCGACGAAGCCCTCCACGATCACCCGGCCTGCGCCGGCACGGCCGCCGGTCTGCGCGTAATCCCAGGCCGGATCGATGTCCGCTTCCTCACGCAAGGTGCTCTGGCCCTTGCCGGAAGACGACATCACCGGCTTGACCACGCACGGCAGGCCGATGGCGGCGACGGCATCGCGGTAATCGGCGTGGGTATCGACGAAACGGTAGGGCGAAGTCGGCAGGCCCAGGGTTTCCGCGGCAAGCCGGCGGATGCCTTCGCGATCCATGGTCAGGCGCGCGGCGCGGGCGGTGGGAATGACCCGCACGCCGCCTTCGGCTTCCAGTTCGACAAGGGTCTGGGTGTGGATGGCCTCGATCTCGGGCACCACCAGATGCGGTTTTTCCAGTGCGATGAGCGCACGCAAGGCCGCTGGATCGAGCATGTCCAGCACGTGCGAGCGATGGGCCACCTGCATGGCCGGGGCGTCGGCGTAGCGGTCGGCGGCGATGACTTCCACCCCGAAACGCTGCAGTTCCAGGGCGACTTCCTTGCCCAGTTCGCCCGATCCGAGCAGCAGCACACGGGTGGCGTGGGGCGAAAGGGGGGTACCGAAAGTGGTCATGCGGGGCTCCAGGCGGGGGGACCATTTTATTCGGCAAGCCCTGCTTCCGTGGGAGCGACGTCCCGCTGCGGGCTTTTTCGGTGGCGTGGCGAAGAAGATCAAAAACTCGCGGCAGGACGCCGCTCCCACCGGTACAGTTGACATCTGATATCAAATTGATATCTTTATTTCCGAACCCCGAGGACATCATCATGAAAGAAAATCCGCTCCGCTCCCTACCCGGCATTCCCTTCCTGCTTGGCGTCCTGGTGGTCGGCCTCCTGGCCGGCTGGCTGCTGGCGACCGGCCTCGGCCCCGACCCGAAAAACATCGGGGTCGCTTCGGGCATGAAGATCCTGACTGGCATCGTGGTCGGCATCGTCGCCTTCCTGAGCCTGATCGGCCTGTACACGGTGCAGCCCAACCAGGCCGCCGTGGTCAGCCTTTTCGGCAAGTACGTGGGCACGGTCAAGGACAACGGCCTGCGCTGGAACAACCCCTTCTACACCAAGAAGAAAGTCTCCCAGCGCGTGCGCAACTTCGAGAGCGGCAAGCTCAAGGTCAACGAACTGGATGGCAGCCCGATCGAGATCGCCGCGGTGATCGTGTGGCAGGTGGTGGATTCGGCCGAGGCCGTCTACAACGTCGACGACTACGAAAGCTTCGTCCACATCCAGTCCGAGTCGGCGCTGCGGACCATGGCCACCAGCTATCCCTACGACCAGCACGAGGACGGCCAGCTCGCCTTGCGCAGCCATGCGACGGAAGTGTCCAAGCACCTGCTGGATGAATTGCAGGAACGCCTGACCGATGCCGGCGTGCAGATCCTCGACGCGCGCATCAGCCACCTGGCCTACGCGCCGGAAATCGCCCAGGCGATGCTGCAACGCCAGCAGGCCAATGCCGTGGTCGCCGCGCGCACGCGCATCGTGTTCGGCGCAGTCAGCATGGTGGAAATGGCGTTGGACGAACTGCAGAAGAAAGGCGTGGTCCAGCTGGATGAGGAGCGCAAGGCGACCATGGTCAGCAACCTGCTGGTGGTGCTGTGCTCCGAACGCGGCACCCAGCCGATCGTCAACGCCGGCACGTTGTACTGAGCCGGCTGGCACGGCAGCCGGACACCGACGGAAAAGATCGTGGCAGAGAAGAAAGCCTACCCGCTGCGGATCAGCGCCGAGATACTCGACGCGCTGCAACGCTGGTCGAACGATGAGCTGCGCTCCATGAATGCGCAGATCGAATACGTGCTGCGCGACGCGCTGCGCAAGGCCGGGCGTTTGCCCAAGGCGGGCGATGAGGACAACCAGGAGCCAAAACCATGAGCACGCGCTGGAACCACAAGGTCGTCGAAGTATCGTTCAGCCTGTTCGGCAGCAAGCTGGGCGAGAAAATACAGATGGAACTGGACAAATTCGGAGCACTGGGCTGGGAACTGGTGGCGGTCACCCAGACTTCCGCAGCCGACGTGGTCCGTCTTTATTTCAAGAAGGAGCAATGAGATGAAGCATTTCCTGCCGGCCCTGTTCGCAACCCTGCTGGCATTCGCCGCTTCGCCCGTTCTTGCGGCCGATACGCCGGAAGCCATCGCGCAGCGCCTGTTCGATCGCATGGACGCGAAGGACTACGCCGCGGCCGAAGCATCGTTCACGCCGGAAATGGCCGCCGCCGTGCCCGCCGACAAGCTCAAGGCCGTGTGGGAATCGCTGCCCGCGCAACTCGGTGCGGCCAAGGGTCGTGGCGAAGCGAAGGTGGCGCCGCACCAGGGCATGCAGGTGGTGGTGGTTCCGCTGCACTACGCCAACGGTGAACTGCTCGCACAGGTCGTGGTCGACGCCGAAGGCAGGATCGCAGGTTTCCTGGTCCAACCCGCCCCACCGGCTCCCGCTGCCGCACCAGCCGCGGACGCCAGCTACCTCGAGCGCGACTTCCCGGTAGGCGACCTGCCGGGCACGCTGGCGATGCCGAAGGCTCCTGGGACGGCGAAGATCCCCGCCGTGGTCCTGGTGCATGGTTCCGGACCGCAGGATCGCGACGAAACCATCGGCCCGAACCGACCATTCCTGGATATCGCGCGCGGCCTCGCGGCGCAAGGCATCGCCGTGCTGCGCTACGAAAAACGCACCAAGGCGCGCCCGCAGGATTTTGTCGGCGGCAAGTACACGATGGACGAGGAAACCACCAACGATGCGGTCGCCGCCGTGGCCGCGTTGCGGGTTGCGCAGGGGATCGATCCCGGCAAGGTCTTCGTGCTCGGCCACAGCCAGGGCGGCATGCTCGCGCCGCGCATCGCCCAGCACTCCGGCCATGTGGCCGGCCTGGTCCTGTTCGCCGCGCCCGCGCGTTCCCTGCTCACGATCCTGCCCGAGCAGAATCGCTATCTGTTCAACGCGGATGGCGCCATCGATGCGCAGGAGCAGCAGTTCCTCGACGAGCTCGACCGCAAGATCGCCAACGTCCGCGGCAACGCCGAGGTCGCCGACAAGGACACGCCGCTCGGGCTGCCGGCGGGCTACTGGCGCGCCTTCGAGAAGATCGACCCCATTGTCGATGCCCACCAGCTGGAAATTCCGATGCTGCTGCTCCAGGGCGGTCGTGATTTCCAGGTGGTCGACACCGACTGGCAGTTGTGGAGAAAGGGCTTTTCAACCGATCCACGCGCCACCTTCAAGCACTACCCGGCGCTCAACCACCTGGGCATCGCTGGCGAAGGCCCGGGCACGCTGGCCGAATACAGCAAGCCTGGCGGGCACGTCGATACGCAGTTGATCGACGATGTCGCCGGCTGGATCCGGGAACACTGAGCGGGCATGCGGAGGGGCAGTACATGGACAGCGAACTCGATCCACGCCTGCAACTGGAACCGGTCAGCGGCCGCAGCCGGCTATGGTTGCTGTTCCTCACGGTCGTGCTGCCGGTGTCACTGAGCCTGGTGCTGCCACTGCTGGCGGGCGGCAACAGTGCGACGGCACGCCTTATCGACGACAGCCTGGCCACATCGAGATGGCTGGACCAGTTGTTCGGGCCACTGCTGGTGGCGGCGATCACCAGCCTGGTCTGGTTCGTGCTCGACCGGCTGGCGCACCGGCATCGCCTGCAATTCAATGCCGGCGGCCTTGAAATCGCGACCACTTTCTACCGCCAGAAGCTGGCGTTTTCCGAGCTGCAACTCGAGGCGGCGCGGGTGATTTCCATCGACGAGCATCCGGAACTCAAGCCGATGCTCAAATCCAATGGCATGGCCCTGCCCGGATTCCGCAGCGGCTGGTTCCGCTCGCGCGCCTTGAAGAAGCTGTTCGTCGCCACCGCCGGCGGTGAACAACTGCTGTGGCTGCCGACCCGCCGCGGGCATTCACTGCTGCTGCAGCCGCGGCAGCCGCGCGTCCTGCTCCAGCGCCTGCGCGAACTGGCGGCAGGTACGCCGCGCCGCTAAGCTGGGCCAATGCGCGAACGCCCTCGCTTCCTGCTCAACACCCCGGATGTCGAACTCTGGCCCGGCGGCCTGCTGCGCGCACGCAGCAACGCCGATGCTCGGATCCTGTCGCGTGCCAGCGTGGTCCTGCGACGCAAGCACGATGGCCGCTACCTGGCCGCGTTGCTGCCGGAAGGTATGCAATCGCTGCTGCCGCGCTGGATGCACGAGTCCGGCGTGGAAGCCGCACTGGACGTGCTCGACGGACTGCGCACGGATCGTGGTTTCGACATCGATGCAGCCGGTGAATTGCGGCTGGACCGATTGATCGAACGCCTGCAGCACCTGGGCCTGGACGAAAACTATGGCGACGAGGCCGGGCTTGCGCTGGTGCCGGAACCCGCCGCCCTCGCCTTCGCCGGTTTCGACCGCTACTGGCGTCCGTTGTGGCTGACCGCAAGCGCCGCGCGTGCGTGGATGGCGATGCGACGTGGCGCAGATGCCGACGGCGTGGTGCTGGAGGCGATCTCCGGTTATCGCAGCCACGACTACCAACTGGGCATCTTCGAACGCAAACTTGCCCGCGGCCAGACCGTGGAACAGATTCTTACCGTCAACGCCGCGCCGGGTTACAGCGAGCACCACAGCGGCAATGCGCTGGACATCGGCACGCCGGGCGAAGCGCCGGCCGAGGAGTCCTTCGAGCGCACACCCGCCTTCGCATGGCTGACCACGCATGCCGGTGATTTCGGATTCAACATGAGCTATCCGCGCGACAACCCGCACGGCATCGTCTACGAACCATGGCATTGGTATTTCTCCGGCCATGCACCTTGACCTTGCAACGCCCCTACTTCGACACACTGGAACGCACATGACCGACTTCGCTTCCCTGCAGAACCACCAGATCCGCCTGGCCGCGCGTCCGGTCGGCATGACCACGCGCGAGAACTGGTCGTTCGCCACCGGACCGGTTGCCGCACCCGCCGACGGCGGGATACTGGTGAAGACCCTGTACCTGTCGCTGGATCCGGCGATGCGTGGGTGGATGAACGAGGGCAAGTCGTACATCGCGCCGGTCGAGATCGGCGAGGTGATGCGCGCCGGCGGGATCGGCAAGGTCGTGGCTTCCACGCATCCCGGTTTCGCCGAAGGCGACCTGGTCAGCGGCGGACTCGGCGTGCAGGAATACAAGGAATTCGGCGCTGCGGAAATCAAGCGCAGCGGCGTGTTCAAGATCGATCCGCGCCTGGGCACGCCGACCCAGTGGCTCAACGTGCTGGGCATGCCGGGCATGACCGGCTACTTCGGACTGATGGATGTTGGCCAGCCTAAGGAAGGCGACGTGGTGGTGGTTTCGGGCGCCTCCGGCGCGGTCGGCCAGACCGTGGGCCAACTGGCGAAGATCAAGGGTTGCCGTGTGGTCGGCATCGCCGGCGGCAAGGCCAAATGCGATTTCGTGGTCGATGAGCTGGGCTTCGATGCCTGCATCGATTACAAGAACGAAGACGTGCGTGCGGGACTGAAGGCGCACTGCCCCGACGGCATCGACATCTACTTCGACAACGTCGGCGGCGAGATCCTGGACCACGTGCTGGCGCGCCTGCGGCGCAAGGCCCGGATCATCATCTGCGGCGCGATCTCGCAGTACAACAGCGCCACCGGCGTGCAGGGGCCGAAGAACTACATGTCGCTGCTGGTCAACCGCGCGCGCATGGAAGGCATCGTGGTGTTCGATTATGCCGACCGCTATCCAATCGCCATCGCCGAGCTGGCCGGATACCTGAAGGACGGACGGATGAAATCGCGCGAGGACGTGGTGGTGGGACTGGACACGTTCCCCGAATCGCTGGTCAAGCTCTTCACCGGGGAGAATTTCGGCAAGCTGGTACTGCAGGTGGCAGCCGACTGAGCCGCGAGCCCACGTGGCCAGCCTGCTGTTGTCTACGCTGTTGAAGATCGCGCTTCCCGCAGCGACCGCCGGACTTGTGCTGTTCGCGGCGAGGAAGCGCGGCCTGTCATGGCGCAACGACCTGGGTTTCAAGGCGCCGAAGCCTGCGGCCTGGCTCTTCTGGCTGGCGCTGTGGGTGGGCTGGGTCGTGCTGGGTGAGTTTCTCGGCAGCCATTTCGGCCTGGAACAGGCGAAGGCATGGCCGCAGTATCCGCTGCCGATCGTGCTCCTTCGCATCGTTGCCATCGGCATGGTCGGGCCACTGGCCGAAGAGACCCTGATGCGCGGACTGCTGTTGCACCTGCTGCGACGCACTTTCCTTGGTGTCTGGGGCGCCGTTGCCGTGGCCGCAACGGCATGGGCGGCAATGCACTATGCCTACGGGATGGGTACGGTGATGCTGATCGTGGCCGACGGCTTGATATTGGGTATCGCCCGCTACAGGAGCGGTTCGCTGTGGGTACCGATCAGCATGCACATGCTGGGCAACCTGTTCTCGATATCCCAGTCTCTCGCTGGCTGACGCACGCGATTGCTCGCCGGGTCCGGAATCAATCCTGCGAACGTTTCGTCGGCGTCTTCGCTTCGGCACCGAAATCGGCGATACGCCAAAGATACTGGCTGGCGTAGGTGCGATAAGGCCCCCAGCGTTCGCCGCGCGCCAGCAGTTCCTTGGGCGTGGGCATGGCCTCGAGTCTGTCGACGCGTTGCGCGCCCTTGCGGATGCCCAGGTCGTCGATGGGCAGCACGTCGGGGCGGCCCAGGCGGAACATCAGCATCATCTCCACCGTCCAGCGACCGATGCCGCGCACCGGCACCAGCGCGGCGACGATGTCGTCCTGGTGCAGGGTCGACATCTGCCGCAAGGTGGGGATTTCGCCGTTGGCCTCGCGCACCGCCAAGTCGCGCAGCGCAAGGCTTTTGTTGCCGGATACGCCGCACGCGCGCAAGGCCACGTCATCGATCCGGCCCAGTGTGTCGAAATGCAGGCGCGTGCTGCCGATGGCGTTTTCCACCCGCCCGACGATCGTGGACGCCGCCTTGCCGCTGAGCTGCTGGTACAGGATCGCGCGCGCCAGCGCATCCACTGGATCGAACGGCTTTCGCCAGCCCGGCTGCGGTTCGATATAGCCGATGCGTTTCATCCACGTGCCGAGCTTGCGATCGCGCCGGCTCAGGTGATCGAAGGCTTGTTCGGTATCGAAACCGCGGGCATGGCGTGGCATGGGAACCGGCTCAGCGACGCATCGCGTCCAGCGCCCACGACAGCCAACCCAGGATCAGGCAGATACCGCCGACAGGGGCGAAGCGGGTACTGGCCTGTGCAAAAACCGCCAGGGCCAGGCTTCCCGAAAACAGCAAGGTGCCGAGCAGCAGCAGGGACAAACCGGCGCGCCCCAGCGACCGGGTAGTGCCCGCCGCAAGCGCAGCCAGGGCGATGCCGTGCCCGAATGCGTACAGGGCGGCAGTCTGCAGGCTGGATTGTGCATGCGCATCGGCCGCGCCGTGCGCGGAATAGGCGCCCAGCGCAACCGCGGTTGCCGCGAGCAAGGCACCGGAAAATGCGAGCAACGAGGGTTTGCGTTGGCGACGGTCGTAGCTGATCAAAGCGATTGCCCCATCAGGAAGCGGCCTCCAGGCCGGTGGCGGGACATATCCCCATGCCCCGAATACGCAACGCGCCGCATCAGCGGCGCGTTGCTTGCTACCGGCGCGCGGACCCGGGGTCCGCGGCGCGTTATTGCTTGATCGCCCAGTACACGTCGAACGTGCCATCGGCGGTGAAAGCCTGGTCGACGCCACCCTTCCACGACTCATACGGACGGTCGGTGACTTCATAACCGTTGGTCATCGCCCAGGCACGCAGCGAACTGCGCACCGCATCCAGCTCGGCCATGTAGCCGGTATAGCTGGCGCTGGCCGCCTTGTGCGCTTCATGGTGTTCGTACTTGACCGGAGTGCCGGAGACCGAAACCCTGAGCGGACCGTTGGAAGCTGTTGCGACCGGAGCCGGAACGACTTCTGCCGGCTTGGCCTTGTCGCCTTCCGCAGGCTTGGCCGCTGCGGCGCCATTGCGCTTGCGGACCGGCTGGGCCACGTCGAAGGCGTACTTCTCGGCGCCGAAATCGGTGGTGACGATGCGCACCGGACCCGCGGCTTCCAGGCCGTTGGATTCCATCACCCGCTTGATCCATTCCTGGTTGGCCTTGATCGAGGCCTTGATCGCGTCGTTGTTGCGTTCGATGTTGCCGGCGGTGACCACCAGCAGGTCTTCGGCCGCCACGTCGGCGATCCTGAGGCCGGTCAGCTTGCTGCCTTCGATGCGGTAATCGAAGTTCGGCACCGTCGCCAGCAGGTTGGTCAACTTGGACAGGCTGGATTTCATGACGTCGCCGACCTGGCGGCTCACGTACATGCCATGGAAACGATTGATGAGATTCCAGCCGTAGTGCACGTCATAGGTCTGGGTGATCTTGACGTTGCGGCCGTTCTTGCCGGCGGGCGTCAGGACGAAGTTGGTCTTCTTGTCGTCGCCATGGGTGTTGTCCACGATCGCATACGACACTTTGCCGCCGGCGCCGGTGCTGCCCGGGATCTCGCTCTCGGTGATGGCCCAGGAGCCCTTGCCCATGTGCTTGTCGGCGGAGGCGAAGTCGACGCGTGCGCCGACACCGGTATGGCCTTCGTCGCCGCCCGAATAGGTCAGCTCGGAAGCCTTGTTCGGAATCAGCTGATTCCAGTCCTTCATCCTGCGCACGCTGTTGAGCGTGTCGAAGACGATGGTCATGCGGCGATTGGTCTCCACGCTCTCTTCCAGGTGGCGCTTGGACGGCAGGATCAGGCCGACCACGAGGAACAGCGCCAGTACCAGCGCCAATGCAATCAGGAACTCGATCAAACGGGTCATTCAGCAGTCTCCGGGGGCCGATCCCATGGCCATTGATGATGTATACGCAGCGCGCATCCTAGCAGGCTTGGACAGATCGGTCAGCACGCGGGGCGACCCGCAGGCCCACGCTGCAATGCAGCGAAATGCCCGCCCCGGGCCGGCCGGAGGCCATCGCCGCCGCAGGATGAATGCACTGGACTCCCGGGCGCCGAAGCTCCCCCGGACCAGCGACTTCAGACCAACTGCAACTCGAAAGCCTTGAGTACCGCCCGGGTGCGATCGCGCACGCCGAGCTTGGACAGGATGTTGGAGACGTGGTTCTTGATGGTGCCCTCGGCCACGCCCAGCGAATTGGCGATCTCCTTGTTGGAAAAGCCGCTGGCCATCAGCCGCAGGATCTCGGTTTCGCGGTCGGTCAACGGATCCGGGCGGTCGAGGCTGACGAAATCGTTGCGCATGTGCTCCAGACCGGACAGCAGGCGCTGGGTGACCGCCGGCTGCACCAGCGTGCCGCCCGAGGCCACGGTCCTGATCGCGCCCACCAGTTGCTCCAGCGACACGTCCTTCAGCAGGTAGCCCTTGGCCCCAGCCTTGAGCCCGGCCAGCACCAGCTGGTCGTCGTCGAAAGTGGTCAGGATGATGGTCGGCGGCAGCTGGTTGAGCGCGGCCAGCGCCTGCAGTGCCTCCAGCCCGGACATCACCGGCATACGCATGTCCATCAGGACCACGTCCGGCTTGAGCTGGGGAACCAGTTCCACCGCCTGCTTGCCGTCCGCGGCCTCGCCCACCACTTCGATGCCGCCGTCCAGCGCCAGCAGCGAGCGGATGCCCTGCCGCACCAGGGTTTGGTCGTCGACCAGGCAGACTCGGATCATGCGGCACCTTCTGGAGTGGGTTCTGGACGGGGTTGCAGCAGCATCAGGGGTTCGGCGACCCCGACCGGCAATTGCAGGCATAGGCGGAAACCATGCCCGGCCCGTGATTCGATGGTCATGTTGCCACCATGCTGGCGCAACCTCTCGCGCATGCCGCGCAGGCCATTGCCGGCAATCACGGTTTCGGCGCCGTTGCCGTCGTCGCGGGCATCGATGGCGATCGCGCCGGCCTCATACCGGCAATGGATCCACAGGTTGCGCGCACCGGCGTGACGGACCGTGTTGGTGATGATTTCCTGGGTGCAGCGCAGCAATACGTGCGCCCGTTCCGCGTCGTCCAGGGTCAGCGGCTCCTGGATGTCCATGTGGATGTCCAGGCTGGGGACGCGCTCGGTCAGCAGCAGCAGGGCGGCACCCAGGTCGATGGCATCGCCATCGCGCAGCTGGCTGACCACCTCGCGCACGTCGGTCAACAGCAGGCGGGCCAGGGTGTGGGCCTGCTTGACGTGCTCCTGGGCGCGGCCTTCGGTCAGGTGCCCGGCGACCTCCAGGTTCAGGCTCAGCGCGGTCAGGTGGTGGCCCAGCAGGTCGTGCAGCTCGCGGGAAATGCGCGTGCGCTCGTTGACCCGCGCGCTTTCGGCCAGCAGCACCCGGGTGGCGCGGAGTTCGGCATTCAGGCGGCGCTGTTCGTCGCGGGCAGCCGCCTGTTCGCGCGCCACATAGGCCGTGACCAGCACGAAAACCGCGAAACCCACGTAGAACGACGCCTGGAAGATGGCCTCCCACAGGTTGAATTCCCCCAGCGCCATGAACGAGGGCACCAGGAACACGTGGGCCACCACCAGCCAGGCCACGGCGATGCGCACGTGCAGCAGCCACGGCAGGACCCCGGCGACGATCAGCATCAGCAAGGCGCCGAGGCCGGTCTTGGTATACAGGCCCACCGCCACCGCCGCCGAGGTCAGGACCACCAGCAAGGCGATGTTCCAGGGTGGCGAGGTTGTGGCCCGGTAGGTGGCCAGGGAACGGGTCGCCAACCAATAGGAAATGCCGAAGGCCAGGTAGGCCGCGACCGCCATGGGCACATTGATGCCCTGCTCGTCCACGCCGCTGGAAGGCGGCAGGAACCACGCATTGCCGATGATGGGAATGCCCACCAGTGCCCACGTATAGAGGCCGGCCGAGCGCAGGAGGCGGGTATGACTGAGGCGTGACCACATGCACGCATCTTAGGCCGAATGCCCGGCTCGCACCCCGACCAAAAGTCATGCAGTCGCAGACCCGGCCGCCCCGCATCCCGCCACCCATGCGATAATCCGCGCCGGTGGCTCGCGGCCATCCGTACCATCTCCCCCGGAGCGAGTTGAATGTCGATTGTCATCCGCGACGTGCGCGAGCACGAGCTGGATTCCGTCCTAGCCCTGAACAACAACGCCGGACTGGCGATCCTGCCGCTGGATGCGGCCCGGGTGCATCGTTTCTACGAGCGTGCCGAATACTTCCGCGTCGCCGAACGCGACGGCAACCTGGCCGGGTTCCTGGTCGGCTTCGGTGCCGGCGCCGACCACGACAGCAGCAATTTCGCCTGGTTCCGCGAACGCTACCCGCAGTTCTTCTACATCGACCGCATCGTGGTCGCCAGCCGCCGTCGCGGCGGCGGTGTCGGCCGCGCCTTCTACGCCGACGTGCAGAGCTACGCCGAGCTCAGGTACCCGCAGCTGGCCTGCGAAGTGTTCCTGGACCACGGCGCCGACCCCGCCCTGTTGTTCCATGGCAGTTTCGGCTTCAAGGAAGTGGGCCAGAACCAGATGGCCGATGCCGGCGTGCGCGCCAGCATGCTGATGAAGGAGCTGTGCAGCTACCCGTGGGTGCGCGAGACCTACGGCGATGCCCTGCCCGACCTGCCGTGGACCCGCAGCCGCGCGATCGCCGCGGACCTGCCGGAGCGGTCGACGGAAACGCTGTCCACAGGAACAGGATCGGCTGGAGCATGAGCGTGACTTCAGCGAACCCGGATTACGAACAGGCCGGCGAACTCAAGATCGGCCAGGTCGGCATCGCCAACCTGCGCGTGCGGACCCTGGATGTCGAACAACTCTCGCGGGAGATGCGCGAACGGGTCGAGCGCGCGCCCAAGCTGTTCGGCCG
>JBOHXX010000043.1:0-14192 GCA_050737675.1 Pseudoxanthomonas sp. | reverse complement strand
GAACAGGATCACGCTCATGCGACTGCCGATCTGCATGACGATGCACAGCGCGCTGGCCAGCATGCGGATCGAGGGATGGAATCGCGTCTCCAGGTAGGAGAACACCGACATCAGGTTGAGGCGGCGCAGCAAGGGCACGATCCAGATCGCCACGAACACCAGGCCGATCACCGCCACCAGGTTGTTGGTCAGGTACTGCCAGTTGGTCTCGAAGGCCTTGGCCGGGATGGCGATGAAACTGATCGAGCTGGTGTTGGTAGCGTAGAGGCTCACGCCCGCGGCCCAGAACGGGATGCTGCGCCCGCCGACGAAGAAATCCGCCGTCGATCCGCGCTTTTCACGCAGGTAGAAATACAGGCCGATCCCCACCATCGCGCTCAGGTAGATCGCCATCACCACCCAGTCCAGCCACCTCAGCAACACCTTGCTTGACTGGACTTGCAGGGAAGAAAAGGCAATGCCGCGCCCCTCCGCGGAGGAACCCGCCAGCAGCACGCCGTTGTTCCATGCCGCCGCCGCGGAAGCGGGGATCACGTCCGACGCGGGCAGCATCGCCCACGACCCGGTGATTGTCTGGAAGGTCATCATCTTCGGCGCGGTGTCGGTTCCGCTGCGGTCGCCTACCAGATAGATCACATGCGCCTGGCCGATGGCCCGCGCCGATCCCGGTAGCACTTGGCCCGGCACCACGCCCTTGTCCTGCCAGCCCAGCTCGGAAGACCAGCGCAGGATGCGCTCCCCGTCTGCTCCAGGCACGGTGACGAATACGGCCGAGGTCTGCGCGACCAGGGAGCTGGGCACGGCATCGCCCGGCCAACCAGCCGATGCCTGCCATTGCGCACCCGTCGAGGCCGGCGCGATCGAAAACAGGATCGACTTGCCGCTCGCATCGATGCCGGCCACGTACAGCTTGTCGGCGGTGACCGCTGCACGCGCGTTTTTCAAGGGGCCTGGCAACGAGGGCAGTTTGCTGGTGGAAAGCCGGTCGTTGGCCAGGATCAGTTGCTCGACGTGCTCCGTTACCGCTCCCTCCGTCGGGCCGAGCAACAGGAATGCGTGCTGTCCATTGCCGACAGCGCCCAGCAAGGCGGTATTCGCGCCTGTTGGATGCCAATCGCTGCGCACCCAGGCTTTCCCATCCACAGCCAGCAACCATGCCTGGTCGGCGACGATCGCGACCGGGCGGCCTTCCACTGCCACCAGTCCGGACAGCGGCCCGCTGCCGGCAAGCGCAGGCAGCGAAGTCGTCTTCACCTTGGACAGGCTTTCGGCAAGCACCGGCGTGGACAGGGCAAGGAAAAACAGCAGGACGATCGAAACAAGGAAGGCACGCATCATCGGCAAGGCTCTGATCCTCATTTCTTCGAACGGGCGCTGGAGTCGTGGGAAGCCATGATCGCCTCGGCGCGCTTCAGGAACGGCAGGTCGACCATGCGGCCATCGACCACGAACGCACCGCGGCCTCGCGCGCCTGCTTCCTGCGATGCCGCGACGATGCGCCGCGCCGCGGCGATCTGTTCCGCGTCGGGTTGGAATATTTCATTGGCCAGGGCGACCTGGCTGGGATGTATGCAGCTCTTGCCGACATAGCCCAGGCGGCGCGCCATCACTGCTTCGGTGCGGAAGCCATCGGCATTGCCCAGGTCCGCGAACGCCGCATCCCAGGCGAACACCCCGGCTTCGGCCGCGGCCATGCGCATGGCGTACAACGTGGCGTGCAGGTTGGCCGGGTCGTGGCGATCGATGCCATGCGGCTCGAACAGATCGGCCAGGCCCAACTGCAACCCGGCCACGCGCGGATGCGCCGAGGCGATCTCCGCGGCAAGACGCAAGCCGCGCGGTGTTTCGATGGTGGCCAGCAATCGGATCGGCGCGTCGATGCCGTTGCCGGCTTCGACGCCTTCCAGCACTGCGACCGCGGTGCGGATGTCTTCCGCGGATTCCACTTTCGGGATATTGATCAAGGCAACGCCCGGACCCGCGACGGCAAGCAGGTCCGCTTCGAAATGCGGCGAGCCCAGCGCGTTGACCCGGACTACGATGACCTTGGCCGCAGCGCGTACCGGCTGCGATCGAACGAATCCGGCCACGTTCGCGCGCGCCGCATCCTTGTGCTGCTCCGGGACCGAGTCTTCCAGGTCGAAGCTCAACGCATCGGCATCGCCCGCCAGCGCCTTGGCGAACAGTTCCGGGCGCACGCCGGGAACGAACAGCTTGCTACGCATCGACCATGCTCTTCATGACCCGCAGTGTGCGGGAAACGGAAGCAAAGAAAAGTCTTCGACGGCATATTCAGAAGAAACTTTTAATTGCGATCAGTCTGCCATGGGCGAACCGATTGGCAGGTCAAGGAAGCCGCATCGGCGAACCGCATCGGCAATCCGCCGCCTATTTCCTGAGCGGACGCGCCCAGCGTGAATAGGTCGCTTCGATGTCCCTGCGCAGTTCGCGGTATTGCGCCGAACCCGGTTTGGCCTGCAGGCGCTTGGCCACGCCCGCCCAGCCTTCGGCATGGTCGCGCGACCATTCGCGCACCACCGCGCGGCAGGGCTGCGCCACGGCCTGGGCCAGGGCGCAGGCCATCAGGATGTCGCCCGCTTCCCACGACGGCTGCTGCAGCATGGCCTCGACATAGTCGCGCGGCACCGAGTAATAGCGCGCCATTTCATCGGCGAAGCTTTGCGGATAGCGCGCGGCATAATCATTGATGTCGACCAGTTGCCGGTCGATCCAGGCATCACCGCTGCGCGGCTGGTAGGCGGGCTCGGCGACCTGCGAAAGCGACGGCCCGGCCCATGCGATAAAACCCAAAAAAAGCAGGCGGTGAATGAAATGCCTCATCACTCGGCTTATATTTCAACTTGCGAGGTGCGGGTCTTTATCCTGGCCGCGCTGTCGGTCGCCATGGCCATGCCGGACGGCGAAGCGCTCTCCGGCACTTTGTCGTCCTTGGCTTCTTTGGATTCACACCACTTCGCGTCGAAGCAGAATGAGATCGGAACCCTCAACGTGACTGCGAGCCCGTTGCCCCCCACCTGCTCGGTACGATATGTCCAGGACTTCACGGCATTCAGTGCAGCGGCCTCGAAATCCTTGCGTGAGTTCGTTCCGGTACGACTGCCTTCATACTCCTCCATCCTGGCTGAGATCACCTGTCCCGTCGCATCGGTCTGGACATTCATCAGGACACGTGCCTGTACGCCAAGCCTTGCCTGGTCGCGCGGATAGGCGGGCGGATCCTGCTTCACGCTGAAAGCACCAGTGCGGGCATCGTCGATGTTCAGGACGATCCCGCCTTCGGCGGTCTTGCGCAGTTCCACATGCAGCAGCAAACCCGTTTCGGTGACGGCCGGAACGCCATCCACCTTGCCTGGTTCGAACTCCCAATCCCGTATCACGGCTTCCAGCGGGGCCGTGACCAGCCGGTCGTTCGGTTTCGTGCCAAGCCATTCGATCGAAGCAAGCTTGCCGGTTGCGTCCAGCACGATGCCTGCGCGCAGCCAGGCCTTGCGCGCGTTCTTGTCGGTTTCGGCGGCATGGCCGTTACCGGCGCTCGCCAGCAGGCAGCCGAAAAGGGGGATCGCAGTCCAGTTCTTCATGGCACTCTCGGCAAACAGGTGTGCGGGCATGGTACCCGACTCAACTGGCGGCAAGATCAGGAGGCAGCCGCCAAGCTTGAGACATGCAGGATCGCACGGTGCAACTCATGTGCGGACGTTACCTGAAGCATCCGCGGCTCGCCTTCGACCAGCGCGTGCTCGGCCTCGTGCGCCCAGGTGATGTGGTAAGGCATGTATATGCCCCAGCCGCCCAGCGCGACTACCGGCTCGATATCCGAACGCAGCGAATTGCCGATCATGGCGAAGCGGCCGGCGGGAACATCCAGCTCGCGCAGCACCCGCGCATAGGTGGCGGGATCCTTTTCCGAGACCACTTCGATGCGCTTGAACAGGTCGACCAGGCCGGAGCGTTCGATCTTGGATTCCTGGTGGAACAGGTCGCCCTTGGTGATCAGGACGATCTCGTGCGTGGTGGCGATGGCCTCCACCGCCTCGCGGATGCCGTCGATCAGCTCGACCGGATGCTGCAGGGTGGCGCGGCCGATCTCGATCACCCGGTGGATATCGCGCGCGCTGATCCGTTCCCCGGTCAGCTGCACCGCCGATTCGATCATCGACAGGGTCATGCCCTTGGCGCCATAACCGAACACGCGCAGGTTGCGGCGTTCCACTTCCAGCAGGTGCTCCAGGCTGCGGGCATCGGTCAGGTCGATGTACTGGCCGATTATGTTCTCGAATTCAAGTTCCGCCGCGCGATAGTAGTCCTCGCTCTTCCACAGCGTGTCGTCGCCGTCGAAGCCGACCCATTCGATTGCCTGCGCCATCCGTCACTCCCGTGGTCCGGGAGTCAGGATAGCAGCGGCCCGCATGGCGAAGGATGGCCGATCGGCCGGAAACCGTATTCCCGATGCCCAGAACGAGAAAGGGCGGCTTGCGCCGCCCTTTCCCGGGTCCGGTGCAAGGGCACCGGTTGAAGCGACTTACGATCGATTGCACATCGATTACCTGATTACCTTTCGATTACTTCTTGGTCTTCGGCTCGCCATAGTTCTTGCTGACGAAGGCCTTGTATTCCTCGGCGGTCAACTTGCCGTCGGCGTCGGCGTCGGCCTGGTCGAAGACCTGGGAAAGACCGGCGTTGGACGAGGCTTCCTGCTTGCTGATGGCGCCGTCCTTGTCGGCATCGACGTCGGCCCAGCCCTGCTTGGCGCCACTCGACGCCGCACCGGTGGTCTGCTCGGTCGATTGCACGGATGCGCCGGTCGCGCTTTCGGTCGGCGCGGCGGCTTCAGTGGCTGCCGACTGTCCGGCCTGCGGCGACGCGGCCTCTTCGGACTCGCTCTGGGCAAAGGCCATCGGCATGGCCAGTGCGGCCGACAGTGCGATCAGGCCGATCAGGGGTTTGCGGTTGCGGTTGTTCATCGTCATTGCTCCATGGATTGGGAGTGCGTACTGAGTGCACGGCCCAACCATGCAGCGCAATGACTGAATCAACAATGGTGCGGAATCCGCTCGTGCACGCCGCTTTAACCACATCGATTTTAAAAAAGATTACCCGCTTCGTTAGCCGGGTGTGACCACCAGGTAATACATGCGTTGCCTGCGTGACGGGGTCGCCAGTTCATTATCCAATCAATCGTATTTCGTAATGTTTTGTTTACTTAATCCACCACTGAATAATTGCCAACCGAGCAACACGCCGAGACCCGCGCCGATGATCTCGCAGACCACGCGGGTGCCCAGCGAATCGGCATCGTGGATGCCCTGCAGCGCCAGCCGCGCGTACACCGGCGATTCCAGCCTGACCATTCCGAGGTAGAACAGGTTCCAGGCATCGACCCCGGCGGAAACCGCGGCGGCGATGACGAAGCTCCAACCCAGTGCATGGCCCACCGAGCCTTGCAGCTTGCGCACGATCCACTGCAGCAGGCCATAGCCAAGCAGGCCCACCAGCAACGCGATCAAGCCGGCTTCCAGCGCACCCAGCAAACCCAGGTGCAAGGGCAGGTTCATGCGGCGCTTCCAAAGGCGTGCACACAGGCGTGCCGCAACAGCGTTTGTCGCGGGTAGTTGCGGGTTTCCATGCAGGCCTCCTGGGTCGCCGATGCGCGACATCACGTGGCAACCACTCTAGCGCATGCGCATGCGGCAGAATCGGAGCCGGCTATCCCGTCCGTTTGCGCAGGAATGAAACCATGAAGAGGGTGTTGCTGGCCGGGGCCAGCGGAATGGTGGGCCGTGAGGTGTTGCGGCAGGCGCTGGCGGATCCGCGCATCGGCGAAGTCGTCGCCCCTACGCGACGACCACTGGCAGCCAGCGCGAAACTGCTCAACCCGCGGGTGGACTTCGATGCGTTGCCCGCGGATGCGGCCTGGTGGGAAGTGGATGCGGCGATCTGCACCCTGGGCACGACGATCCGCGAGGCCGGCTCGCAGGCCGCATTCCGCAAGGTCGACCACGACTATCCGCTGGCGGTGGCACGCCATGCGCTCGCCCATGGCGCCTCGACCTTCGTGCTGACCTCCGCAAGCGGGGCCAATGCGGATTCGCGGATATTCTATTCGCGGACCAAGGGCGAACTGGAGCGCGACTTGCGTGAACTCGGGTACCGATCGCTGACCCTGGTGCGGCCCGGCCTGCTTGGCGGAGAGCGCGAACGGCGCCGGCCGCTCGAACACGCCGGCATGAAACTGCTGGGTGCGGTCGGACCGTTGTTACCACGTCGCTATCGCGTGGTGCCCGCAAGCCAGCTCGCCGCCACCCTGCTGCAAGCTGCACTCGGCGCGCAGCCGGGCGTACGCGTCATCGAATCCGAAATGATCGGCGTTTCTTCATAACGACGCCGCGATCACGCATCGTTCTCCGCCCAGGCTTGCACGGCGATGGTTCCATCCTCTTCCACCGCCACCGCGATATTGATCGGCCTGCAGCAGACGTGGCAATCCTCGACGTATTGCTGGCGGTCCACCGAATCGTCGACGACCAGGTCAATGGTTTCACCGCAGTAGGGACACTGGATCGATTCGAGGGGAAGCATGGCGATGCCCAGGCGGATGGATGGATACGACGGCTGCCAGTCTGCTCCCTTTGCCGGCGCTGTTCCCTCACGCATGGATAACCCCGGCGGCAGTAAATGGTGGATTGGATCCCCACCGGAGCCACCCCCATGCGCACGCGTCACGTATTCAGCGTCCCCGACCTGATCACGGCCGAAAGCGCCCTGGCTGCGGCCCGCGCGGCCGGTCTCCACAACGACAATCTTTCGCTTATCGCCCGCGCGGATATCGAACTCGACTCCATCGATGACGAATTCAAGGACGTGGCCACCGATTTCATGCCGGCCGCATTGCGCGGCGCGGCCACGGGCGGTGGCGCCGGCTTGCTCGCGGGCCTGGTGGCGCTCGCCTTCCCGCCCCTCGGCGTCACCCTGGCCGCGGCGGCATTGCTCACCATTGGCGGCGCAGCGGTGGGAACCTGGGTTTCATCACTGGTCGGATCCACGGTGGAGGATCCGGTGCGGCGCAAGTTCGAAAGCGAGATCGCCGCCGGACGAATCCTGCTGGTGGTCGATGCCGAGGGCCCGCAACTCCCCGCGGCCGAAGCCGCGATACGGGCGGCCGGCGCCACCACCCTGCCCTACGAGACGGCCACCGCCCTGACCTGAGCGGAAACCGGATTTCGGGCCACGAACGACCGCTAATCCGGTCTTATTGCGAGGGTGGTTGCGGCAAGGCCAGTTGCCGCATGCGCAGCACCAGGCCGATGCTGTAGACCAGCGAATACGCGATCAGGGTCGCCGCGATGGCCATGGTCAGCGGGCTCGCCTGCTGCGCGGACTGGCCTGCGCCACCGATGAACGCGCCCTGGCTCCAGCGCCACGCCAACCGTCCCAGCAGCAATACGCTGAGCGCACCGCCGATCCACGGGTTGGGCGTGTAATAGCGTTGTCCTTCGATGACCTGCGCATGGGTGTGCTTCAGGCCGAAGCCTCCCAGGACCACGCCCATCAACGCGCCGATGCCGATTCCCAAGCCGGTGTGCGGCAGGTAGATCGCTGCGAAAACCAGCGCCACGGCCACCAGCGAAACCAGCACGAGGCGGGCGATGGTACGCCCCGGTTGCCAGGCCTGGCGGCCGAAGCTGCGACGGATGCGGCGGTAATAAAGCCAGCCGATGCCGGCGGTGGCCAGGTAGGGAGTCAGTGCAGGCAGGGCGGCGACAGGCATGGTGCGGTTCTCGTGTTGATGGCGCGGGCAGAGTATGCCCTTCGCCGCGCCGATCTAGGTGCCAGAGGTCACTCGTTGCGTTTTCGGCCGGACCCGGCATCGCGGGCACAACATCGTTTTTACCGTTCGCGTGCCATAACCTGCCGATGCCCCGGAGAGCCGATCATGACCCGCAACTTCTTGACCATTGCCTGCGCCACTGCATTGCTTGCCGTTTCCGCATCCAGCTGCAGCGCGCAGGAGAAACCGCGACTCCCCTTCCAGGCCATCGAAGCCGGCCAGTTCAAGGAACCGTGGGCGATGACCTTCCTGCCCGATGGCCGTTTGCTGGTCAGCGAGAAGAAAGGTGCGTTGAAACTGGTTGCGTTGGGAGCGACGCCGGCTGACAACCGGATCGGCGACATCAGCGGGATTCCAGAAGTCGATTACGGCGGGCAAGGCGGTTTCGGCGACGTGGTCCTGCATCCACGGTTCGCAGACAACGGCTGGATCTATCTCAGCTATGCGGAAGCCGGCGAAGCCGATACCCGAGGCGGTGCGGTGGCGCGGGCAAAGCTGGTGCTGGACGACAAGGGCGGCGGCGCGCTTTCGGACCTGCAGGTGATCTGGCGCCAGGTGCCCAAGGTCACCGGGCGTGGTCATTACGGCCATCGCATCGCCTTCGGGCCGGACGGCATGCTGTGGATCACTTCCAGCGAGCGCCAGAAATTCGATCCCGCCCAGGACATGCAATCCAACCTGGGCAAGATCATCCGCCTCCACGACGACGGCAGCGTGCCGGCCGACAATCCGTTCGCGGAACAAGGCGGCGTCGCCGCGCAGGTCTGGAGCCTGGGCCATCGCAACGCGCTGGGCCTGGCCTTCGACGCGCAGGGACGCTTGTGGGAACACGAAATGGGACCGAAGGGCGGCGATGAGCTCAACCTGATCGAGCGCGGCAGGAACTACGGCTACCCCATCGTCTCCAACGGCGACCATTACGACGGCAGGGTGATCCCGGACCACGACACCCGTCCGGAATTCGCTGCGCCCAAAGCCAGCTGGAATCCGGTGATTTCACCGGCTGGATTCGTGATCTATTCCGGCGACAAGTTCCCGCAATGGAAAGGCGACGGCTTCATCGGCGGCTTGTCTTCCAAATCGCTGGTGCGCATAGAGTTCGACGGCACCACCGCGCGCGAAGCGGCGCGCTACGACATGGGCGAGCGTATCCGCGAAGTGGAACAGGGACCGGACGGAAGCCTGTGGCTGCTGGAGGACGAGGATGATGGTTCGGGCGGCAGGCTGTTGAAGTTGAGTCCTGAAGCCTGATCTTGCGTCCCTCTCCCCGCTTGCGGGGGGAGGGACGCGATACGGGTTTTTTCGATGATTACTTTTTCAGCGCGGCCGGTTTCGTTTCCACCGGAGTCGAATCCGCCGGTTTCAACGGCGCCGTGCCCAGCGCCTGCTGGTAACGCTGGTGCAGGGCCTGGACCTTGTCCACGTAAGCCTGCGTTTCGGCATATGGCGGCACGCCCTTGTAGCGGGTGACCGCGCCGATACCCGCGTTGTAGGCCGCCGCCACCAGGACCAGGTCGTTGTGGTAGCGCTTGAACAGGCCTTTCAAGTGCTTCGCGCCGGCGCTGATCGATTCGGCCGAGGAATACGGATCCACCACGCCGTATTGCTTCGACACGTCGGGCATCAGCTGCATCACCCCCTGCGCGCCCTTGGGCGACAGCGCCATGGCATCGAAGCCGCTTTCCGCATGCGCTATCGAACGCAGCCAGGCGTCTTCCACGCCGGTCGCCTTCGATGCGGCCTTGAACTGCTTCGCATACATGTCCAGGCGCGGCTTGCCGACCTTGCCCAGGCCCGGATGCGCGGGTTCGCCGGGCGGCGTCGCCACGGTGAACTTCAGGTACACGGTGGAGCCGGGCAACTTGCGCGTGCCATAAACCAGTTGCCCGTCCTGTTCGCGCTGGTACAGGGTGCCGCTGAACACGCCCATCGACCCCCACAGGTTGGGTACGTTGGCCGCGTTGTCGTCGATCTTCTTCGCCTCGCACTTCGACCCCGGCTCCGGTGCGGTCGACAGGCTGACGGTGCCGTTGCGCACGCAGCGGTAGACGGTGCGCGCTTCCGCGACAAAGCTGGCCAGCAACAGGATGGCGGTCAGCAGGACCGGCAGTGATCGGGACGAAAACATGCGCGGATCGTAAACGTTCGCGGGCCAACCGACACGTAACCGATGGATCCATGCGTTATCCGGGTATAGGTGCACTGTCCATCGGCAGCCTTCAGAGCATCAGCCTGCCCGGCTGGATGGTCACGACCTTGACCTCGAACTCGCTGCAATCCGTACTGCCTTGCTTGCAGACGCCGTTGATCCAGGTCTCGCCGATGCCGAACATCACGCCCTGGCTGTTGACCATGAGCTGCGAATATTCCTGCCTCTCGACCGCGTGGGCTATACCCGGGGTGACGATCCGGTCGTAGTCGCGCACGAAGGCTGCTGGATCCCGGATCATGACCTTGCTGCCACGAATGTCGACCTTCAGGGGGTAAGCAACCAGCGCCGCGACCGCGGCCTTGTCGCCGCCGGTGACCGCCTTCTGGTAGGCCTCGATCACCGCCTCGTACCTGGCATGGTCGCCCAGCAACCTGTCGATGGAAGCATTGACGTCCGCATGGTCATCGATAGCTAGTGCAGCACTGGAATCGTTCGTCGCGGCGGAGGCAGGATCCGCGGCCATCGGAACCGACTCCGGCATGGAAACCGCCTGGTTACCTGCCCCGCTCGCGGGCACGCCCGCGACAGGTGCACCAGCCGGCTTGCCGCAGCCGCCGAGCAGGAGCATGGCCAATGGGAGGGCGAGGAGAATCCTGTTCATTGGAATGCCTTTTCGAATCGATGGATGCACATGGCTTCGTTCGCTGCCCCGCCCGGTCCAGTGCGAGTCCGGCGATATTAGCCCGGACAGGATTGCGCCTGGATTCCCCTTGTAGATACGGGCTTGCCCGGATCCACAAGGGAATGCAGGCTCGCCATGCCGACCGGACAAGCCTGCTAAGCTTCACCCAAGCGAAGGAAATGTTACGACTGCAAGGGGAGAGCTACTGATGGGCATCAAGCTCAAGGCCGGCTCCATGGAGCTGGAAGTCGCATACATCGAATGGTTGCGTGCCCAGGGTTACAACCCGGCCGAAGGCATCGATCCGTTTTTCGACGAATCCGAATTCGTGCACTCGCAGTTGCCGATGATCCACGAAAGCGAGCAGGCACAGCTGCTCGAAGAGGCCCGCCGGCACCTGAAGCGCCGTTGCGAAGACCCTTCATTCACCGCGCAATTCCCGATCGTTTACCACTGCGATGACCAGGACGGCCACGGCCTGCGCTACACGGCGACGCTGGCTATTTCCGACCAGGGCGCCGAATGGGTGGGCCGGGTCTGGGACGGCGGTGAATACCTCGGCGAGATCACCGGCGCCGGCAACGGCCCGCATGTCAATTACATCGAACTGGCGCGCATGCACATCGAATCGCAGATCGCACGGCCGGCCGCGATCGTTCGCCAGGGAAGCTGATCGCCGCCGCAGGCGGCGTCCTGGTCAGTTCCGCGCCTTCAGCAACGCATTGGCGACCTTGGTGGTGATCATGAAGGCGTTCAATCGCGCATTCATGAAGTCCTTCCTCGGCACGACCTGTCCCCCGGCAATCCCCCCGAACTCCAGCAACTGCGACTTGCGCGCGCTGTCCTGCGCCCAGGCGGGCGCACCCGCCACGCCGGGATCGCCGGACAGGGCGAAGGCATACCAGTAATCCCCGACCTGTCGCGCGAAGTCGCGATCGGCGGCAGCGAAGGGCGCAAGCAGGCAACCGCAATCGTTCGATGTGTCCATCACGAAGGGAATCTCGCCGCCATGGCCCACGCCCGGCACGGTGCCTTGCAGGCCCTGCTGCACATGGCTGAAGTAATAGCGCCAGACCGGAGCGGACCTGGAATGCAGGTAGGCGATGTTCCGCGCATAGGCGGTGAACACCAGGTCGCGCACGGTTTCGCGGCCAAGCTGCGCTTCGTCGCTGACGCCGGGATACAAGGTCTTCAACAGGAATTTCCCGGCCCGCAGTTTTTCCACCAGTTTTGCCGGGTCCACGCCGAAGGCCGAGGCCACGGTGGCCTCGTCGCTGTTGTTGCCGACGATCAGCGGCAGGCGTGCCTGCCTCCCCTTGCGGAACGTGTCGAGGATCGGCTGCGGCAAGGCCGCATCGCCGACGATGAAACTCGGGGCCAGCGTAGGACCCTTGTCGCCGAGGGCGAAGAAGCGCGCCGCCGGCACCGCACGCAGCTGCGCCGCCGTCGCGCCGGCCCCGTCCAGGCCCACGGCGCTGGCGACCTGCACGCTCACCTCGCGCGCACGGGCCCGGGTATGGCTGGGAATGGCGTACGGACTTTGTGCGATTCCCTTCTGGAACAGTCCTTTCGCCCGCGGCGAGGTGTACAGCGCGAGCACGCTCTGCGCGCCGGCCGATTCGCCGAAGATCGTCACGTTGCCCGGATCCCCGCCGAACGCGGCGATGTTGTCGCGCACCCAGCGCAGCGCGGCGATCTGGTCGAACAGGCCGTAGTTGGCCGGCGCGGAACGATCATTGCCATCGATTGCCGGATGCGAGAAGAAGCCGAGTGCACCCATGCGGTAATTGATCGTCACCACCACCGCGCCGCGCCGCGCGTAGGCGCTGCCGTCGTAGAGCGCGACGTTGCCGGAGCCATACACGAGCGCGCCGCCATGGATCCACACCATCACCGGGCGCTTGCCGCTGGCACCGGCTTGCGGCGTCCACACGTTGAGGTACAGGCAGTCCTCGCTCAAGGCACCGGCGGTACCGCCTGCAGAAACTGGAATCCCTGGCTTCTGCATGCACGACGCGGCATAGGCATCGGCCTTGCGCGTGCCGGTCCAGCCGGCAACGGCCTGCGGCTCCTTCCATCGCAACGCACCGACGGGGGGCGCGGCGAAGGGAATGCCGAGGAATACATCGAGTCCGTCATCCTTTCGTCCTGCGACCACGCCATCGTGGGTGCTTGCCGTGGGCGCGGAAGCCGATGCCTCGGCGGCGACGCCGTTCGACGTACTGGCAAGCACCAGGCTTCCCACCAGCAGCCACGCGGATAAGGAATGGATGCTCATGGGCAATCGCCTGTGGCTCGGGGTCTGCCTGCATCATGCCAGCCTCGCGATAACTTTTGCATCGCTTGCTGCATCGAACGCCACGACCGCGAGCAGCGCTCGGCCCGGTAGGGCATTAGACTGCGCATCGGCAAGACTCTCGTGACCGGAGCGGCATGATGCAAACCCTCCTCAATGTGGCGCTGGTCGGCTATGGCTTCGTCGGCAAGGTATTCCATGCGCCGCTGATCGCGAACACGCCGGGTTTGCGCCTGCACACCGTCGCATCGAGCGATGCGCGCAAGGTACTGGCCGATCATCCCGACGTGCGCGTGGTCGCCAAACCCGAAGTCGCCTTCGCCGACCCGGACATCGACCTGGTCGTCATCGCCGCGCCCAATCCGGTGCACGCCACGCTGGCCAGCGCCGCGCTGGCGCAAGGCAAGCATGTCGTGGTCGACAAGCCCTTCACCGTGACGTTGGAGCAAGCGCAACAGGTGATCGCCGATGCCGAACGCGCCGGTCGCATCGTCAGCGTGTTCCAGAACCGGCGCTGGGATGCCGACTTCCTCACCCTGCGCAAGTTGATCGACGACGGCATGCTGGGCGAAGTCATGGAATTCCACTCGCACTTCGACCGTTACCGACCGGTCGTGGCCGATCGCTGGCGCGAACGCGACCAGCCCGGTTCCGGGTTGTGGTACGACCTGGGCCCGCATCTGATCGACCAGGCGCTGCAGTTGTTCGGCATGCCCGAAGCGGTGTTCGCCGACATCGCCCTGCAACGCGACGGCGCGATGGCTGCGGATTATTTCAACGTGCTGCTGCGTTATCCGAAGCTGCGCGTGGTCCTGCATGCCGGCTCGCTGGTGCCAGGGCAGCAGTTGCGCTACGCAGTGCACGGCACCCGCGCCAGCTACCTGAAGCACGGCCTGGATCCGCAGGAGGATGCACTTCGCAAGGGTGGAATTCCCGGGCAAGCAGGCTGGGGGATCGACCCCCTACCCGGCGTGTTGCGTACCGGGATCGCAGACAGCGTGGAAGCGGAAACCGTGCAGGGTGTTCCCGGCGACTATGCCCGTTATTACGCGGCGACGCGCGACGCGATCCTGCACGGCGGCCCCGCGCCGGTGACCCCGCAGCAGGCACTGGAAGTCATGGCGATGCTGGAATGGGGGCTGGAGAGTTCCACTACGCGTCGCGAGATCGCCTGTCGCCAGATGTGACAGCTTGTTGATCTTTGTAGGTCCGAGCA
>JBOHXX010000042.1:0-14344 GCA_050737675.1 Pseudoxanthomonas sp. | reverse complement strand
GGCCAGCGCCCATGGCGTACTGGTGCGCAGCGGATCGGTCGAAGACGCCGAACGCGAGGTCGACTGGCGTGGCGGTTACCTGACTTTCCGCGACAGCACGTTGGCCGACGCCGCCATGGAGTTCAACCGCTACAACGCCCGCAAGATCGTCATGGGCGATGCGCAGGTCGCCGCCTTGCGCGTGGGCGGAAATTTCCGCTGGTCCAATACCGAGACGTTCGTGCGCCTGCTGGAACAGGGCTTCCCGGTGCAGGCCGAGCAACAGCCGGACCGTATCGTCCTGCGTAGCCGCTAGACCTGTCATTAGGCCTTGCCGGCTCGCGGCGGATTCCAATGGGGGGGATTTATCGGGTTCGTTCGTCCATGTTTAACGATCGGCGCAGTCCCATGCGCCACTGGGGAAAACAATGCTACGTCCGTTGCGTGTCCTGCTGTTGAGCCTGGCCTGTTCGGCCGCCCTGACCACTTACGCGCAAACCGCCGAGGCGGCGCCGATCAATATTCCCCCGGGTGACCTTGTCTCTGCGCTGGATGCGCTGGCCAGGCAGTCGGGCGCGCAGTTCGTCTACCGCACCGAACAACTCAGCGGCCTGCGTACGCCAGGCGTGCAGGGCGCGCAATCGGCACAGGAAGCCCTGGGCAAGCTGCTGCAGGGAAGCCAGTTCGTGGCCCAGCGCGATGCTTCCGGCGCCATGGTCATCGTCAAGCGCGCCGCGCCGGCCAAGCCACGGCCTGTGCGCCAGGTCTCCATGGCCCAGCAGGCGCCCGCGGCCCCCGAGGAAGCGCCGCCGGCGGTGCAGGAACTCGAAACCATCCAGGTCACCGGTTCGCGCATTCCGCGCGCGCAACTCGAAGGCCCCGCGCCGATCACCCTGATCACCGCCGAGCAGATCCAGGCCGCCGGCCTCACGTCGGTCCCGGACCTGTTGCGCTCGCTCAGCCAGAACAGCGGCAGCGTCTATGGCCAGCAGAACACCACCAACGCGCAGTCCACGCCCGGCGCCCAGGCGGTCGACCTGCGCGGCCTGGGGCCCAACCACACCCTGGTGCTGATCAACGGCCGCCGCATCGCCGACTTTCCGCTGCCGCTGAACAGCCGCAGCAACTTCACCGACATCGGCAACATCCCATTGGGGATGATCGAGCGCGTCGAAGTGCTGACCGGCAGCGCCTCGGCCGTTTATGGCTCCGATGCCATGGCCGGCGTGATCAACTTCATCCTCAAGAAATCCACCGACGGCACCACCATCGACTATCGCTACGGCGATACCGAGCGCGGCGGCGGCGAATCCCACCGCCTGTCGCTGACCAGCGGCTTCGAACGCGACAACTTCAGCGGCATCGTCGGCCTGGAGCTACTGGACAAGCGCCCGCTGTGGGGCTTCGATCGCAGCATCCAGGACTCCACCCTCGACGCGCCCACGTCGCGCCGACGGCTACCCCGGCTCACCGCCCAGCTCTACGACTGGGACGATGACGTCAATATCGCGCCGGCCGACGATTGCGCGGCGTTGTCGGGGCTGAACGAAGGCACCACCGTGCTGGCGGATGACAGGTTCGGCGAGCCCTATTGCGGCAGCGACCGCGCCATTGCGTATCGCACGATCCAGAACGAACGCAAGGGCGCCAATCTTTACGGTTCGTTCGAATACCGCTTTTCCGATGCCCTGTCCTGGTTCGCCGATGTCCAGCTCGGTCGCCAGACGGTCAAGCTGCTCACCGGCACCAACGGCAACGATGTGACCAGCGACCACATGGCCTGGGAATTCCACGATCCGGACTCCACCGACAACAGCGACAAGATCTTCTACAACGCGAACACCGGCCATTACGAAATCTGGTCGCGGCAGTTCGCACCCGAGGAAATCGGCGGGCTGGAAAACCGCATGAACACCACCGTGCAGAAGACGTTGGCGGTGACCACTGGCTTCAGCGGCAAGTTCGGCGAGGACTGGAGCTGGGAAGCGGCCTACAACCATTCCCAGTACAAGGCCGACGTGAAGATGCCGCGCATCAAGGCCGACGTCGCCAACCGTTTTTTCCTGGGCGAACAGCAGGGCTACGACGCCGACGGCTACGCGATCTTCAGCCCGGATCCGGAGCGCCTGTTCACGCCGCTGACGCCAGCGGAGTTCGCCACCTTCGGCGTGATGTCCACCTGGCACCCGGTCGCCAAGAACGACAACCTCAGCTTCACCTTCGATACCACCGACCTGTTCTCCATGCCGGCCGGCAACGTCGGCTTCGCGGGCGCGATCGAATACGGCGAGCAGTCCTACCGCATCAACCCCGACCCCCTGGCCCTGACCGCCGATGCCTACTACGGCCCGCGCTACGGCGATGGCCATGGCAGTCGCGACCACTGGAGCGTGGCGGGCGAGTTGCGCGTGCCGGTGCTGGCCTCCCTGCAAGCCAGCCTTGCCGGTCGCTACGATCGCTACAGCTATGGTGACAAGGACCCGGGCAAGTTCACCTACAGCGCGGGCCTCGAGTGGCGTCCGCTGGACACGCTGCTGGTGCGCGGTTCCTATGGCACCGGCTTCCGCGCGCCGGACATGCACTATCTGTTCGCGGGCGCCGACTACTACCGCACGCTCTCGACCGACTACTACCAGTGCCGCACCGACGAACCGGGCATGAGCGACGACGAGTGCTATGACGACGGCAGCTGGGACGCCAATACGTTCGACGTCTACGCCGGCAACATGGAACTGGACGTTGAAACCAGCAAATCGTTCACCGCGGGCTTCGTCTGGTCGCCGAGCGCGAATTTCGACCTGGCGGTGGACTACTACAAGATCAGCGTGTCCAACCAGGTCCAGGCCCAGAGCAGGGAGCAGCTGCGCGTCGACGAAGCCAATTGCCGGCTTGGCGTCACCAACGACGGCGATCCGGTGGACATCACTTCGCCGACCTGCGTGGACGCGATCGCTCGCGTAATCCGCGACGAGGACGGCACCATCACCAGCGTCCACTTCGCACCCATCAACATCGCCAATGAAGAAACGTCGGGCATCGACGTGACCGCCAACTATCGCCTGCAAACCGCCACTGCCGGCAAGTTCAACTTCAACGCCAACTACAACTGGGCCCACAAGCATACCCGCCAGCAGTACCCGGGCGATCCGACCGAGGACATGCTGGACGTCAGCTTCGCCGCCACCACCCTGCCACGGACCAAGGGCAACGTGGGCGTGAGCTGGGACCGGAACGCCTGGGGCGCCAGCCTGTTCGGCACCTACGTCGGCCGGGTCGCCAATTACGACAACGACGCCTGGACGCAGGCCACCTGGCGTTTCAATGCCGGCACCCGCTACGACATCAACGACCACCTGCGCGTGGCGCTGACCGTCAACAACCTGCTGGACAAGATGCCGCCGAGGGATGCGACCTGGGCGAACTACCCGTACTACGACACCTCCTGGTTCGATTCCACCGGACGCAGCTACTACCTGCAGATCACCTGGAAGCTGGGTGGCGAGGGGCTGTAGACGCATCGCTGCTGACAGGGCGCAGAAAGAAAGAAACCCGCCGATTGGCGGGTTTTTTTCTGAGGAACGAGAAGCGAGGAACGAGTGCCTTTCCACACTCCTCGCTTCGCTCCACTCACTCCTCGTTTCTCTTCACTCGTTTCTGCTGTAACCGGCGGCGCCGTCAAACGTTGAAACGGAAGTGCAGCACGTCGCCTTCCTGCACGCGGTATTCCTTGCCTTCCAGGCGCAGGCGGCCGGCTTCCTTGGCCCCGGTTTCGCCCTTGTACTGGATGAAGTCGGCGAAGGAGATGGTCCCGGCGCGGATGAAGCCCTTCTCGAAATCGGCATGGAAACGGCGGCGGCCTCCGGCGCGGATCACGTGATTGAGGCCAGGTTCGTCCAGGCCCATGGATATCTCTCCAAAAGGGCCGATCCCTACGGCATACCCCTATCACGATATTTCCAGCTTGGATTCGTCCGGCCGAAACTTCTACCTGAACCTCACCTACAGGTTCGGCTGCGTCGCTCTCTGAGCAGATGGATCCGCTGCTGCAGCGCAGCGGACCCATGGCACGGTGTCAAGCCCGATGGAAGACCGCTGCGCGCCGTTGCGGCCGGAAGTGGGAATGCCAGCCAGCCGCTTGTTTTATACTGCGCGCCGATTCGGCAAGCCCGAAGAACGGCAAATACGCAGACCCGATGAGAATATTGCTGCATTGCGACTACGACAAAGACAGCATCGCCGAGAACTTCGGGTTGTCCGAGTACAGCTACTGGTTCGTCCATGAATCCTTCCGCCGGGTCCTGGAAGAGGTCGCCACCACCGAGGCCATCCGCGACCCCGCACAGGCGGACGTCATCTGGCGCCAGAGCATGGCCGCTGGGGAACCCTGCCTGCTGCTCTCCTTCAACCCCCCGCACAAGACCCCCCTGGGGCTGGCCTGTCCGACCATTCCGGTTTTCGCCTGGGAATACCCCGACCTGCCACGCGCAAGCGACGAATCCAGCTGGAACATGGACCCGCGCCACGATTGGGAAACGGTGTTCAGGCAGGTCCCGGCCGCCATCACCCTCTCCACCCACACAGCCGATGCCGTGAAGCGTCGGCTGGGGCCGGACTATCCGATCGCGGTCATCCCCACCCCACTTTGGGACCGCCTGGCGGCGGTGCGGGAGAAGGTGCAGACCCGGGATTCCCGCGCCGGCCGCGAATTGCGCTTGAACGCCGAGGTGGTCGACAGCCGCGCCCTGGGCCTGGACGTGAACGGTCATTTCGACCCCGCCCACCAGGATGGCACCTGTTTCGATCCGGAAGACGACCGGATCCTCGCCCCGAATCCGCCCTGGGATGGCGACCGCTGGGCTCCGCCCGCCACAGAAGCAAGGGACCTTCCATCCAACCCTCCGTCCCCAGCACGACTGGCGGATGAAAGCGAACCCATCTCGGCAGGCTGGTTCATCCCTCCCGCGATGAACATACGTACCCGCCTGGGTGCCGTGGTGTATACCTCCGTGCTCACCCCCGCCGATGGCCGCAAGAACTGGGCCGACATCCTGACCGCCTTCATCTGGGCGCTTCGCGATGCCGATGAAGCCGTCCTGATATTCAAGATGGGCGGTGGCGAACAGATCTGGCACCACCAGCGAATGGTGGAGCTGCTGAGCAGGCTTTCCCCCTTCAAGTGCCGGGTGCTGGTCATCCATGGCTACCTGGGGCCTGGCGAATATGAAAACCTGATCACCAACACCGACTACTACGTCAATGCTTCGCTGTGCGAGGGCCTGTGCATGCCGTTGATGGAATACCTGAGTTGCGGTATTCCAGCCATCGCGCCCGACCATACCGCCATGGCCGACTACATCGACCCGGACAATGCGTTCGTGGTCGGCAGCGGAGACGGCGCACCCATGGTGTGGCCATACGGCGACCTGCAACAAACGCGCACGACACGGCCACGCATCGACTGGCAATCGTTGATGCAGGCATTCCGGGACAGTTACCGCCTGGCCACGGTCGACCCGGCAGGATATGCCGCGATGTCGGCGCGCGCAGCCGAGTCGATGCGCGGATATTGCGGGAACGCCGCCTCGAAACGAAGGCTTGCAGACTTCCTGGAGGCATTCGGTGCCCCTCTTGCCCTTTCCCACGACAGCCAGCCGATCGACGCCGATGCTCATTCTCGTCCATAGCGCCACCAACAGCGGCAACGTGCGCCAGGACCTGGGCAAGCCCGAATACAGTTATTACTTCGTGCTGAAGGAATACCGCTGCATGCTGGAGGAAATCGGCATCGTGGTGGAGGTCGCGGATCCTGCCATCGAAGTCGACCGCATTTATTCCAACTGCCGCAAGCAGGGTGTGCCCTGCGTGTTCCTGTCTTTTTCGCCGCCCAACCGCACCCCTATTGGCCTGGCCTGCCCGACGATCCCGGTATTCGCGTGGGAGTTCGACACCATCCCCAGCGAGACCTTCAACGGCAAGCCGCGCAACGACTGGGGGCGGGTGCTGCGCCACCTCGGCGCCGCGATCACTCATTCGCAATTCGCCGTGGACGCGGTAAAACGAGGCGTGGACGGGGACTACCCGGTGATATCAGCGCCGGCGCCGGTCTGGGACAGAGTGCAGGCATTGCGTGCCGCCCCCCTCCAGCCCGTCGCCAGCCAAACCACGCTGAAGGTCGACGGCATGGTCATCGACAGCCGCGAAACGGATCTGTCGCCGTACAACTCCAGCGCCTTGCTCGCGGCCCACGGCTCGGCCCTTCCACTGCCCGAGACCCGGCGCCTGGGCACTACCGAAATTGTCCTTGATGGCGTGATCTACACCTCGATACTCAACCCCGGCGATGGACGCAAGAACTGGAAGGACCTGGTCCAGGCGTTCTGCATGGCTTTCCGCGATACCGCGGACGCGACCCTGGTGCTCAAGCTCACCCACCACGACATGTCCACCGCGATCCCGGACATGCTGGAGTCGATGCACGCCAATTTCCCCTTCGCTTGCCGTGTATTGCTTGTCAATGGATACCTGGAGCAAGAGGACTACGAGCAGTTGCTGCTTGCCACCAGTTATGCAGTGAACAGCTCCCATGGCGAGGGGCAATGCCTGCCGTTGATGGAGTACATGTCCTGCGGCAAGCCTGCGGTTTCGCCACGGCACACCGCGATGCTGGACTACCTGGACGCCGACAATGCATTCCTTGTCGACTCCTGGGCGCAACCCGGCGCTTGGCCACAGGACCCGCGCCAGGCATTCCGTACGCTCTGGCAACGGATCGATTTCGGATCGCTGGTGGCCGCTTACCGGGAAAGCTATCAGGTAGCGAAAACCGATCCGACCCGCTATGCCGCAATGTCCACCAGTGCCATATCTTCGCTGCAACGATATTGTTCGCACGCTGCAGTCACCCCCATGCTCGGCGAATTCCTGCGCGCGCGCGTTTCCGGCCAAGGCGCACCCGCCGCCCAGTTCGCCGACTGACGTGCGGGACGGATCTATGGGCGGCACGACGGAAACGCGCGATACGGCAACACGAATCGACGACATCGAATGCCTGCGGGGGCTGGCTGTACTCGGCGTGCTCGTCCATCACGCACACGGCAACCTGATCACCCAGCCACTGGCCTGGTTCGACACCCTGAATGCGTATTTCGGCTTCTGGGCCGGAGTGGATCTGTTCTTCGCCATTTCCGGATTCGTCATCGCCCGCAGCTTGCTGCCGGAATTGAGAGCAGCGACTGGCGACAGGACGGTGCGCCGTACATTGGCGGCATTCTGGATACGCCGGTGTTTCCGTTTGTTGCCGTCGGCCTGGCTATGGTTGGCGCTTATCCTGCTGGCGGTAGCCTTCTACAACCAAAGCGGCGTTTTCGGGACACTGAAAGCGAACTTGTGGGCTACTGTGGCTGCCTTGGCCAATGTGGCGAATTTCCGTTTCGCGGACGGATTCATGAGGTATGAAATTGGCGTCAGCTTCGTCTACTGGAGCTTGTCGCTCGAAGAACAGTTCTACCTTTTGCTGCCGTTATGTGCGCTCCTGCTCCGCCGCTACCTCCTATGGATGCTACTGACCCTGATCGTCATCCAGGCACTGATTGCCTTGCGTACGCCCTTGCTGATGGCGGTTCGCACGGATGCACTG
Source organism: Pseudoxanthomonas sp. (assembly GCA_050737675.1). Lineage (GTDB taxonomy): Bacteria > Pseudomonadota > Gammaproteobacteria > Xanthomonadales > Xanthomonadaceae > Pseudoxanthomonas_A. Next base: position 6,729 of record JBOHXX010000042.1, on the reverse strand, counting down.
GCATGGGGCGTATTGCTGGCGATTGTCCATGGCTCACCACTATGGCAGCGCATGCAACCTAAACTGGACAGCATCAAATGGCTGAGGCCTCCGGTTATCGTCGTAGTCCTTGCATTGCTTCCCTTCCTAGCCGGCGAGCACTCAGGCCTGCAGATCAGCCAGCGCGTCAGCGCCATCGCCGTGGTCAGCGTCACCCTGGTATGGCTGGCGTCCTATAACCGGGATTTCTTCTGCCGCGGCAAATGGGTGAAGAGGTTATCGTTGTGGGCCGGAAGCCGCTCCTACGCCATCTACCTGATACACATCCCTGTCTACTTTCTGATCAGGGAAACGGCATTTAGGATCGGCGCCACGGATGCTCGGGAATCGCCTTACTCACTCGCCATTTATGCCGTGGCTGCCACGATATTGATAAGCGTGCTGGCCGAAGCGACCTACCGGCTGGTCGATTCGCCTTTCCGGAGCGTGGGCAAGGCGTTGGCCCACCGAATCCGCTCCGGCTCCACCAGGCAAGTCGCCATTGCCACCCCCACCCCCACGGATTGAAGCATGTCCAAGCTCATCACCCAGATGACTCCCACGGAACTCGGCACTGCACTGCCCGATCATGAAGGACGCATCACCGCTCTCGAAGAAATTCAACCGGGAAGGAGCGCAACGGAAGTCGGGCTGTATGACCGGGTGCTCAGTGGTTGGTACCAAGCCGATACGAACGAGCTGTTCACCGGAATCACTATCGGCCCGGAGGACGTGGTGCTCGACCTCGGCTGCGGCGATGGCGGCTCCCTGCTGTTCTGCGCCCGGCGCGGCGCGGCTGTCATCGGCATCGACATCGACAGCGATGCTGTCGAGGCGATGAAGGCACGCTTGGAAGGAACGCCTGCCAAGAGCATGCAATTCCACGTTGGTGGCGCCGACCCACTGCCTCTGAAAGATGAGTCGGTAACCCGGGTAATCTGTACCGAGGTCCTCGAACACGTCGACGATCCGGCGGCGGTGATGAAAGAGCTGGTCCGCGTAGGAAAACCCGGCGCCCGCTATCTGATCACGGTTCCCGATGCATTGCAGGAGACCCTTCAGAAAGAGGTCGCCCCAGATGTCTATTTCCAGAAACCGAACCATATCCGCATTTTCGAGCGCGAACAGTTCGCCCAACTCGTGTCCGATGCCGGACTGGTGGTCGAGCATCAGGCTTTCTTCGGATTCTACTGGTCTATCTGGTTTGCCATGTTCTGGTCGTGTGGAGTTGACTTCTCGGATCCAAGGCACCCGATCCTGGACAATTGGGCCAAGACGTGGCGTGCTGTTCTCGATAGTGAAAATGGTCCGGCGCTGAAGAAAAAACTCGACGCATTTATGCCGAAAAGCCACGCCATCGTCGCTTCAAAGCCGATTACTACCGTCGATGGGAATCCCGAGGGTGGACAAGCATGAGCGTAGCCCATGGCCGCTACCTCTGGCGTTACCGGGGCTTCGTGCTCGGCAGCGTCAAGCGCGAATTCCAGTCCAAATACCAGAACTCGCTGCTTGGCGGCCTCTGGACCATCCTCCAGCCATTGGCCATGATCCTGGTCTATACGCTGGTGTTCTCCGAGTTGATGCGCGCGCGGCTCCCCGGCGTCGACGGTCCTTACGCCTTCAGCATCTACCTGTGCGCCGGCGTGCTGACCTGGGGCCTTTTCGCCGAAATCGTGCAGCGCTGCCAGAACGTGTTCCTGGAAAACGGGAACATGATCAAGAAGCTGAATTTCCCGCGCATCTGCCTGCCCGCCATCGTCGTGCTCAGCGCGCTGCTCAACTTCTCCATCACCATCGCCATCTTCCTGGCGTTCCTAGCTGTCACCGGCAATTTCCCGGGGGCCACGCTCATCGCCGCGATACCCTTGTTGCTCATCGAAGTGGCGTTTGCGCTCGGGCTGGGCATCGTCGTTGGAGTGCTGAATGTCTTCTTCCGCGATGTCGGCCAGTTTTTCAGCATCGTTCTGCAATTCTGGTTCTGGTTCACTCCCATCGTGTATTCCATCGCGACCCTGCCCGAGGCCACGCGCTCCTGGATGGCGTTGAACCCGATGACCGGACTGATGCAGGGCTACCAGACCATATTCCTGATGAAGCAATGGCCGGACTGGTCGGCCGTAATGCCATTAACCGTATTGGCCGTACTTTTTTGCGTTTTGGGCATGCTGCTGTTTCGCAGGCGTTCGGCCGAAATGGTGGATGAACTCTGATGGGCGAGATTACCGTTTCCGGCCTGGGCAAGGCCTACCGCCAATATCCAACCCAATGGTCGCGCCTGGCCGAATGGCTCAGCTTCGACAAAGCCTCGAAGAAACATGTCGAACACTGGGTATTGCGCGATGTGAATTTCCGCGTGGGTGCAGGCGAAGCAGTCGGCATCGTCGGCAACAATGGGGCGGGCAAGAGCACCCTGCTTAAGCTGATTACCGGCACATTGAAACCCACCACGGGTGAGATAACCTCGAACGGCCGGATCTCCGCATTGCTGGAACTCGGCATGGGCTTCCATCCCGATTTCACTGGGCGACAGAACGCGATCATGGGTGGCCAGTTGCTGGGATTGAGCGTGGAGGAAATCGCCGAGTTGATACCCGAGATCGAGGCATTCGCCGAGATTGGTGAATATATCGACCAGCCCATCCGCACCTATTCCAGCGGCATGCAGATCCGGCTCGCCTTCAGCGTGGCCACGGCCCTTAGGCCGGATATCTTGATCGTGGATGAAGCATTATCCGTGGGGGATTCCTATTTCCAGCACAAAAGCTTCGAGCGCATCCGCGAGTTCCAGCGCAAAGGCACCACGCTGTTGATCGTTTCGCACGACCGCTACGCCATCCAGACCATCTGCGACAAGGCGATCCTGCTGGAGCACGGCCAAGTCAGGATGCAGGGCAGTCCCGTCGACATATTGGATTACTACAACGCGCTGATGGCGGAGCGCGAAACCCAAACGGTCATACAAGAGCAACTGCCCGATGGCCGCATGGCCACCACCTCCGGAACGGGCGAGGCACGCTGCGAGAAAGTGCGCCTGCTTAACGCCGCTGGAGAGCCTGTCGAGGCTGTCAACGTGGGCGATCCAGTAACTCTGGAGGTGCATGTGCGTATCCATGCTCCGCTTCCAAGGCTGGTACTTGGCTTCATGATCAAGGACCGTTTCGGGCAAGCGATCTACGGCATCAACACGCATCGCACCAACGATCCGATCATGGACCCGCAACCTGGTGAATTGATCGTATATCGCTTCCAGTTCCCGGCACGCATCGGCAAGGGCAGCTATTCGGTAGCGTTGTCCCTATCGCAAGAAGATTCCCACGTGGCCAGGAATTACGAATGGCGCGACAACGCGCTGCTGTTCCATGTGTACAACCACGGCCGAGAGGATTTCGTGGGTTATTCATGGCTCGACGCCAGGAATGAAATCATCCGGGATGCGGTGGACGGGGCTCCGCCCACCCCAAGCCAGTAGCAGCGAGTTAGGGCCGCCCCCTGCTTTCTATAAATGCTCTGGATGTCTATAAATGCTCTGGATGCCGCACGCCGCACGCGCAGGGCTGCGTCCCGGGGCGTGTAAATTCATTGAATCCACGCGGTTACGGACATGATCAGGCGCTCGTACTGGTCGGGGTTGAAACTCCCGCGAGCGGTACGCTGGCTTTACGGCGCAGGAAGAAAAGGCAGGGGCGTTCGACGAAATGCCACGACAGCGCCGCCAAGCCGACTGCGATCAGCATCGCCACCAGCAAGCTGACGTAGTTGTTCAAATTCGGGAACATGCCCGCCGTTACTTGCTGCGCCATGAAACCGTATAGGTAAATTCCGTAGGAATAATCGTGTCTCGGTTGCAGTCGCCGCAGGCTTTGGGCTGACGCTATCCAGAGCAGACCGTAGGCGAACACCGGATACAACAGGATGGCGCCCGCTGGCGTGTAGCGGAACAGAGCGTAGGCCACCAGCAACAGCACGGCCGGTAGCCAGTGCAAGGGGATTTTTTCGCGAAAGACATACAGAACCATGCCCAGCAGGAAGAAAGGAACCGGGTAAAAGGAGTACATGAGCACGAGGGTGAAGAAATTCTTCAACATAACGTGCCCGGGCGGATGCATTGCGAAGTATCCAAAGGCAATGCCTGCCAGGACGATGAAGACCATCATCCCGTGCTTCGAGCGGATCGCACCCAGCATGCCGGCGACCAGCACGACTAGATAGCAACCCAGCTCAACCGGCAGAGTCCATACCGTCGGATTGACCATGAACCTGAAACGGTTATTGGGGAAAACGCCAGGAAGCGGCCCGCCAATCTCCCCGATGAGGGATGCGTTGCGGACAAGCCAATGCGCGACTTGGCTTGTCGAGAAGTATTCGGCGACGGAAAGGCTGTTAAAGATCGGCCCGATGACCAGTGCGATGAACAGCGCACAGACAATGGCGCCCGGCCAGATCCTGAGCACTCGCAGCCCCACGAACCGGAGAAGCGAAGATTGCTTGGCGAAACTGGCGGAAACCAGTATTCCGCTGATCAGGAAGAAGGCGTATACGGCCAGGCTGCCGAACGTTTCGCGATGCGTAAACGCGAGGATCGGCTCGTATTCGATACTGGCGATCCCATAGGAATGCCCAAGCATGACGGCCAGCGCCGCTGCAAGCCTTATGAGATCGAAGTTGTTGCCCCCTCGATCAAGTATTTCCGAAAGAGACTTGATGTGAATAGTTCCTTTCCCCGCAAGCTATTCATCGTGTCTTGATGGTCGCCATCCGACGACTCATGCTATCACCCTGCCGGTTCACGGGCCGGGATCCGGACGCAGGGCGCGGCGCCACCTGCAGATGAGGCAGGCACCCGGCTGCGATGCAATCAGACGTTGAAACGGAAGTGCAGCACGTCGCCTTCCTGCACGCGGTATTCCTTGCCTTCCAGGCGCAGGCGGCCGGCTTCCTTGGCCCCGGCTTCGCCCTTGTACTGGATGAAGTCGGCGAAGGAGATGGTCTCGGCGCGGATGAAACCCTTCTCGAAATCGGTGTGGATCACGCCCGCGGCCTGCGGCGCGGTGGAACCGCCCTTGACCGTCCACGCGCGCACTTCCTTCACCCCGGCGGTGAAATAGGTCTGCAGCCCGAGCAGCTTGTAAGCCGCACGGATCACGCGATTCAGGCCGGGTTCGTCCAGGCCCATGTCGGCGAGGAAGGTGTCGCGGTCGGCGTCGTCCATCTGCGAAAGCTCTTCCTCGATCGCCGCCGACACCGGCACCACCTCGGCGCCTTCCGCGGCGGCGCGCCTGCGCACAGCGTCCAGGTGCGGGTTGTTCTCGAACCCGTCTTCGGTCACGTTGGCGATGTACAGCACCGGCTTCAGCGTGAGCAGGAACATGTCGCGGACCAGCGCCAGCTCCTCCTCGTCCAGGCCAACGCTGCGGCCGGGCTTGCCGTCGTTGAGCGCGGCGAGCAGCTTGGCCAGCACCGGCTTGCGCGCGATCGCGTCCTTCTCGCCTTGCTTGGCCGAACGCTCGGCACGGTTCAATGCCTTCTCCACGCTGTCCAGGTCGGCCAGCGCGAGTTCGGTATCAATGGTATCGATGTCGGACAGCGGATCGACCTTGTTGTTGACGTGGATGACGTCGTCGTTCTCGAAGCAGCGGACCACATGCGTGATCGCATCCACTTCGCGGATATGGGCCAGGAACTTGTTGCCCAGGCCTTCGCCGCTGGCCGCGCCGGCAACCAGGCCGGCGATGTCGACGAACTCGACCGCGGTCGGCAGCACCTTCTGCGGCTTCACGATCTCGGCCAGCTGGTTCAGGCGCAGGTCCGGCACCGGCACCACGCCGACGTTCGGCTCGATGGTGCAGAACGGGAAATTGGCCGCGGCGATGCCCGCCTTGGTCAGCGCATTGAAAAGGGTCGACTTGCCGACGTTCGGCAGGCCGACGATGCCGCATTTGATGCCCATGGATTGGAGCCGCCAATGGTTAAGAGTGAAGAGTAAAGAAAAACATCGCTGCCGCCCTTTACTCTTGGCTCTTTGCAGTCGGCAAAGCCGCCGACTTCATTCTTTACTCGTATGCAACCGCGTCATCGCGTCCATGAAGTTGCCCGCGACCGCCAGCGGTAATACGTCGATCGCTTCGTCGATCGCACGGCCGATCAATATTTCATCGTCCTTGCCCGGCTTGCCCAGCACCCAGCCAGTGACCTTGTCCTTGTGCCCCGGGTGGCCGATGCCGATGCGCAGGCGATGGAACTTGCCGTGGCCCAGCAACTGCATGGTGTCGCGCAATCCGTTCTGGCCGCCATGGCCGCCATCGAACTTGATCCGCGCGGTACCGGGGGGAAGATCGAGTTCGTCGTGCGCCAGCAGCGCCTCTTCGGGCGCGATCTTCCAGTAGCGCAACGCGGCGGTGACCGACTTGCCGCTGAGGTTCATGTACGTGGAAGGCTTCAACAGCCAGACCGGTTCGCCGCCGACATGGATCTTCGCGGTCTCGCCGAACAGCTTGCTTTCCAGTCCGAAGCGCACGCCTTCCTTTTCCGCGAGCGTGTCGACAAAACGGAACCCGGCGTTGTGCCGGGTCCGCGCGTGTTCGAGGCCGGGATTGCCCAGCCCGACGATGAGACGAAGTCCTGCCATTGCGGCGATCGCCGCTGCGCCCGCGCGTGCGGGCGCAGCGTGTGGCGATTACTTCTTTGTTTTTTAATTATTTGCCGGCTTGGAAG
>JBOHXX010000041.1:0-14552 GCA_050737675.1 Pseudoxanthomonas sp. | reverse complement strand
TATTGGCCCTTCGCGACTCACGTCGCTCCTGGTCGGCAAGATCAACTGCCGGCCGGCACCAGCAGCAGCAACGCCACACCCAGCACGAAGCGATACACCGCGAATGCGGTGAAGCGGTGGCTCTGGATGTAGTTCAGCAGCCACTTCACCGCGATGAAAGCGGTGATCGCCGAGGCGATGAAGGCGACCGAGAATGCGGCCCAGTCCTCGTTGGCCGCTTCGCCCGAATGCAGCACGTCGATCAGTTCGTAGCCGGTGGCCGCGAACATGGTCGGTATGCCGACCAGGAACGCGAATTCCGTCGCTGCCGCACGATTGGTGGTGCCGAACAGCAGCGCCACGAAGATCGTCGCCGCCGAGCGCGAGGTGCCGGGAAACACCCCGGCGACCACCTGGGCGATGCCGACCAGGATCGCCACCGTCCAGGTGATAGCGCTGCGTTCGCCCAATGCCAGCGCGCGCCGGCTGGCGAAATATTCCGCCGCGATCATCCACGCCCCGCCCAGCACCAGCGCCCAGGCGACCGGCGCCACCTTTTCCGGCAATTCAAAACCCAGTTTCTTCACCACCAGGCCGAGCACCGCGGTCACGCCGAAGGCGACGATCAGCTTGTAGGCGTAATCGCGCGGCGCCTGGCCGTGGACCAAGGTCTTTTCGCCTGGGCGCAGGAAACCCATGGCCAGTTGCCACAACCGCTGCCGGTAGATCAGCACCACCGCCAGGATTGCGCCGGCCTGGATGCCGATGTTGAACAGGTCGCTGCGGTGGCCCAGCCAGCGTTCGGCGATGAGCAGATGTCCGGTGCTGGAGATCGGCAGGAACTCGGTGATGCCTTCGATGATGCCAAGCAGGAGGGCGTTGAGCAGGTCGGTCATGGGGAGTCGGGCGGGCTCTGGGATGGGGTGAGGATCGGCTGGAGGCAGGCATTTTTGCTTGTCATCCGGAGTTCGCTGGAATGACGGGAGTGGAGTCCTGTACGAGCGCGGGCGGAGTCTTCGTGCCGGTGAAGAATAGTGGATTATTAACGCACCAAATGTGTGCATTAATTAATCTTACATCCCCAATCTAGTGCAAATCCATTTCTTGTGCACCCTCGAGATCCTATTAAATCAACCAGTTAAGCGAAATAAAACCTTGGCACGCGGCTTGCAACAGCCAGACCACTCACTTCCATATCCGAGGTTCCAACATGTCTGCGGACAAAGTCGTAAAGCTGATCCAGGACAACAAGGTCGAGTTCGTCGACCTGCGCTTCGCCGACCCGCGCGGCGTGCAGCACCACGTCACCTTCCCGGCCAACATCGTCGACGAGTCGCTGTTCGAGGACGGACGCATGTTCGACGGCAGCTCGATCAGCGGCTGGAAGGGCATCAACGAGTCCGACATGGTCCTGCTGCCCGACGCCAGCACCGCCTACCTGGATCCGTTCACCGCCGACCCGACCGTGGTCCTTGCCTGCGACATCCTCGACCCGGCCACCATGCAGGGCTATTCGCGCTGCCCGCGCGGCATCGCCAAGCGCGCCGAGGCCTACCTGAAGTCCAGCGGCATCGCCGAACAGGCGTTCTTCGGCCCGGAACCGGAATTCTTCATCTTCGACTCCGTGCGCTACGCCAATGACATGGGCCACACCTTCTTCAAGATCGATTCCGAGGAAGCGGCCTGGAACAGCGGCACCAAGTACGAAGGCGGCAACAGCGGCTACCGTCCCGGGGTGAAGGGCGGCTATTTCCCCGTCGCCCCGGCCGACACGTTGCACGACATCCGCGCCGAAATGTGCAAGACCCTGGAGCAGGTCGGCATCGAAGTCGAAGTGCACCACCACGAAGTCGCCACCGCCGGCCAGTGCGAGATCGGCACCAAGTTCAATTCGCTGGTGAAGAAGGCCGACGAGCTGCTGACGATGAAGTACATCGTCAAGAACGTGGCGTTCCGCAATGGCAAGACCGCGACCTTCATGCCGAAACCCATCGTCGGCGACAACGGCAGCGGCATGCACGTGCACCAGTCGCTGGCCAAGGGCGGCAACAACCTGTTCTCCGGCGACGGCTACGGCGGCCTGTCGCAGATGGCGCTGTGGTACATCGGCGGCATCTTCAAGCACGCCAAGGCGATCAACGCGTTCGCCAACTCCGGCACCAACAGCTACAAGCGCCTGGTCCCGGGTTTCGAGGCGCCGGTGATGCTGGCCTACTCGGCACGCAACCGTTCGGCTTCGTGCCGCATCCCGTGGGTGTCCAACCCGAAGGCGCGCCGCATCGAGATGCGCTTCCCCGATCCGCTGCAGTCCGGCTACCTGACGTTCACCGCGCTGATGATGGCCGGCCTGGACGGGATCAAGAACCAGATCGATCCGGGCGCGCCCAGCGACAAGGACCTGTACGACCTGCCGCCGGAAGAAGAGAAGAACATCCCGCAGGTCTGCTCCAGCCTGGACCAGGCCCTGGAAGCGCTCGACGCGGATCGCGAGTTCCTCAAGGCGGGCGGGGTGATGACGGACGACTTCATCGACGGCTACATCGCGCTGAAGATGCAGGAAGTCACCAAGTTCCGCGCCGCGACCCATCCGCTGGAATACCAGTTGTATTACGGCAACTGATTGGCTTTCACCCCCTCCCTTTCGCATAGCGAAGGGGAGGGTTGGGGAGGGGTGCTTTTGATCTTGCTGTTTCCTGCTCGCCATCGCAAAAGCAGTCAAGGCAACGACAAGATCAAGAGCACCCCCTCCCGACCTCCCCCTGCGCTGCGCGCAAGGGGAGGGGCAGAAGCAAAAGCTCGCGGCTTACGCCGCTCCCGCACACGCCGCTCCCGCAAACTTACTTGCGCTTCTGCGCAGGAATGAACTGCTCCTCCACCGCCTTGGCCAGCTGGTCCGGCGGCAGCAGTCCCTGGTCCAGCAGGAAGTTGTTGAAGGCCTTGCGGTCGAACTGCTTGCCCAGCGCCAGTTCGGTGCGCATGCGCAATTCCAGGATCCGGGTATAGCCGTAGAAATAACTGCCGGCCTGGCCGGGTGCGTTGAAGGTGTAGCGATCCAGTTCCTGGCGCGCCATCGGTTCGGACAGTCCTACGTCCTCTTCCAGCACCAGGCGTGCACGTTCGCGGTCGACCAGGCCCAGGTTGAGGCTGGGGTCCAGCATCGCGCGCGCGGCGCGCAGCAGGCGGAACTGCAGCGCGATCAGCTGGCCGTCCAAGGGTTCGTACGGGACCATCTCGGCCTCGGCATAAAGCGCCCAGCCTTCGACGTTGACCGAGTTGAACGCGAACAGGCTGCGTGCCAGCGACACGCCGCGTTCGACCATGGCGGTGAACTGCAATTCGTGGCCCGGACGGCCCTCATGCGCCGACAGCGTCCACGCCACCGCGTCGAAATTGAAGTCGTCGTAGTTCTTGCCCTTGCCGTCCTTGCTCGGATTGCCCAGCGGCAGCACGAAGGTGCCCTGTTGCCCGGTGTTGCCCACCAGTGGCGCCGGCAGGAAATGCGGCGCGGGTTGCGCGGCGCTTTCCGCGGCAGAGCCCAGGCGCATCTGCATCGGCCGGTTGGGCACGTCGACGATCCCTTCGCGGGTGATGATCGGATCGATCCGGTCGATGATGCCGCGGTAGTAACTTTCCAGCTGCTCGTTGGCGATCGGCTTCTTCTTCAGCGCCTTGATCACTTCACGGTAATCGGTGGAGTCGATGCCGTTGGCCTTGGCCACCAGCGGCGCCAGCTGCTGCATGACGGCGCGGGTTTCCATGAATTCCAGTTGCGCGCGCTGCATCAGCAGCGCCGGATCGATGTCGATGCCGTACTGCTTCAACTGGTAGGCGTACAACTCGGGCGGCAGGCGCGTGTCGGTGCGCGCTTTCGGCAATACCTTGCTGCGGGTCCAGTCGTTGTATTCCTTGAACTGCTTCTGCATCGCATCGAGTGCCTGCTCGGCGCCAGCGATCTTGTACTTGGCGAACAGCTCGCGCACGCCGGTCACGTAGGTGTCGCCATTGCCGACCGCGCGCTCCACTTCCAGCCTGGTGGGCTGCAGCAATTGCGCATTCGCCAGTTTTTCTTCGTAGCGCTGCCTGGCCAGCGTGGTCAGCGCGGTGCTGCCGGGGGCCAGGCCCACGTAGGCCTTCAGGCGATCCAGTGCCTTGGCCCGGCGCTCAGGCGGCGTCTGGTCGGACAGCAGGCCGTTGAGGCCGCTGAACACCGTCTGCGGCGCATCGCTCCACGGCAGCAGGTATTTCTCGTTGAGCGTGCTGCCTTCGATGTTCTCGTCGGCGGCCTTGATCATGATCTCCAGGTCCTGGCGCACGTTGCTGTCGCGCTCGACCTGCAGCTTGGTCTTCAATTCGTCCCTGGCCTTGGCGGTCGCTTCGCGATAACGCCGCGCGTTGTCCGGACCGAAGTCGGCCACCTTGTCGTCATAGCCCGGCACGCCGAAGAAGCTGGCGTACTCCGGCTGGAACGCTGCTTGCGCCTGCAGCAGGATCTGCGCGTTGCCGTTGCTGGTTTCCACCCAGGCCTTCGCGGGTTTGGCTTGCGCGGCGGGCGCAGCGGTCTGTGCGAAAACGGGCAGGGGTGCGGACAGCGCCAGGGCGATGGCGAGGACGAGTGGCTTCATCGGTGAGGTTCCAGCGGAAGGAAGATCGCCGACCCTACGCGTTCAGTGGCGGGTGGGCAATGCGTCGGAGGTCACACCCGGTTCCCTTCTCCCATCGGGAGAAGGTGGCGCGCAGCGACGGACGCTGCGAAGCAAGCACCCTTGGGGTGTGAGGGAAAGAACTATCAGTCGCGATTTATTCTCCGTGAGCCGGAATTATCCTTCCCTCATCCGCCCTTCGGGCACCTTCTCCCGGTGGGAGAAGGGAGGCAAGCGATCATTTTCCGAGTAGATCCGCCGGAATCGTCGGCTCCGAAAGGATCCGCTCCATCGCCGCCCATCGCGCTTCGGGCGTTTCGCCGGCGGCATCCACATAGCCGCGCACCAGTTCCAGTCCCAGCCCGTAGTTGATGACGTAACTCCGATACCGGTCGACGAAACTGATCGACTGTTCCGCGCGCTCAGGCGACATCAACTGGTACTTCTGCGCCAGTCGCACCGCTTCGTTGCGGTCGATGCGGCCATCCAGGTAATCGCGGGCGATAGTGAGTCGCGCGCCGGCCAGTTCGGCGCGTGCCTGCTGCAGTTGCGCATCGCTTGCGGCCAGGTCGGGGTCCAGTCCGGCCAGCGGATACAGAACGTCGCGCTCGAACGCCAGTTTCGCTTCGCCGGGGAATGCCAGTTCGATACCGAAATTGGCCGAACCTTCAGCGATCAGCGACATCGGGCTGTACAACGGATACACGGTGAACTCGATCCACCCGCGCTGCTTGTACAGGCGTTGCTCCAGCAACATGTTCAGCACGTGATGCCCCGGGTAGCCTTCGTGGCAACCCAGGTCGACCGTGCGGCTCATCAGCACCGGCAGGTCGGTGTTGATCTGGATCACGCTGGTCGCATTACCCTTGTACCAGTTGTAGCCGGACCAGGGCTGGCCGGTGACCAGTTCCAGGGTGAACTTCTCGTTGGCCGGAAGCGGCATGTGTTCCAGCGTGCGGCGCTTGCACTCGGCGATCGACGCATGCATCACCGCTTGCAGTTTGTCGGGTGCGATCGCCGTGGTGCTGGCGAACGTATCGACGCGCTGCCACAGCGGGCCATCGCCGGGGAACACGGCTTCGAGCCGCTGCAGCGCCGGATCGTAATCAGCCAGCGGCTTCAGCACGGGGCGTAGTGCGTACAGGCCTTCGGCTTCGGCATCGAAATCCAGCTTCTCGCCCACCATCATCGCCATACGGGTCGCGGCGGCGGTCAGTTGGGCGACGAGGAGTTTCTTCCGGCGGATTTCAAGTGCGGTGAGCGAGCCGGTCTCGACCGCTTGCGCGCGCTGGATGAGCGCGCCGGTCGCTGCACGCAGCTCCGACACGGAGCGCTTCGCTGCTTTCGCATGTTCCGCCCATTCCGTCGGACCGTAGTAGGCGTCGACGTAGCCCGGCTCGTGCTCGCCGATCTCCAGGGTCAGGTGGACATACGCTTCGGCGATGTTGCCCAGGGCGGTGCTGGCTGTTGCGGAAGTCGTTGGCATCGGCGTGGGCTGGGTGGCGCAGGAAGTGGCGGTGGCGAGAATCAGAAGAGCGGGCAAGACGAAGCGCATGGCGTTTCCCGAGAGTTATGTCTGGCTCGTCATCCCGGCGTGCGCCGGGATGGCGGCTTCATTTGTCTGGCGACGATTGGCCGAACAGATGCTTGCGTTCCTCGTCGCTCATCGGCTTGCCCGCATCCGGATTCACTTTCTCCTTCCACGCATACGCGCGCGCGGTCGCAGGCCGTGCGGTGATGCTGTCGTACCAGCGCTTCATGTTCGGGAAGGCGCCGAAATCCGTCGGCAGGCCGGCGTAGGCGTCGATCCACGGATAGCTGGCCATGTCGGCGATGGTGTAAGTGTCGCCGGCGAGGAACGCGTTGTCGGCCAGGCGCTTGTCCAGCACGCCATGCAGGCGGGTGGTCTCGCGGTCGTAGCGATCCATGGCATACGGGATCTTCTCTGGTGCATAGACATGGAAATGGCCGCGCTGGCCGCTCATCGGACCCAGCCCGCCCATCTGCCAGTACAACCATTCCAGGGTCGCGGTGCGTCCGCGTAGATCCACGGGCAGGAACAGGCCGGTCTTCTCGGCCAGGTACTGCAGGATCGCGCCGGATTCGAACACGCTGATCGGCGCGCCGCCATCGGCGGGCGCATGGTCGACGATGGCCGGCATCTTGTTGTTGGGGGAAATGGCCAGGTATTCCGGCTTGAACTGGTCGCCAGCGCCGATATTCACCGGCTTGACGGCGTATTCCAGCGCATGGCCGGCATCGACCAGTTCTTCCAGCAGCAGGGTGATCTTGTGGCCGTTGGGGGTGGGCCAGCAGTGCAGGTCGATCATGTCGAAACTCATCTTGCGGTGGGGAATCCGAGTTTAGCCCGCGATCCGTGCTTGGCAGCGTCACCATGGGCCGGTAACCTGCCGCATCCCCGCAACGCAGCATTCCGATCCCATGTCGTATCAGCCCCCGCATCGCCTCGGCCCGCTTCCAGCCCTCATCTTCAGCTCGCGCTGGTTGCAGTTGCCGCTCTACCTCGGCCTGATCGTGGCCCAGGGCGTGTACGTGGTGCTGTTCGCCAAGGAGCTCTGGCACCTGATCCATGAGACGACCTCGCTGACCGAGCAGGAAATCATGCTCATCGTGCTGGGTCTGATCGACGTGGTAATGATCTCCAACCTGTTGATGATGGTCATCGTGGGAGGCTATGAAACCTTCGTCTCGCGACTGCGCCTGGAAGGTCATCCGGACCAGCCGGAATGGCTGAGCCACGTCAATGCCAGCGTGCTAAAGGTGAAGCTGGCGATGGCGATCATCGGCATCTCCTCGATCCACCTGCTCAAGACCTTCATCGAAGCTGGCGGGCTGGGTGAATTGCCTTTCTGCGGCACGACCGAAGCGTTCGCTGCAGCGGACGCAGCCAAGGCGGTGGGTTCGAAACTGAAAACCTGCACCACGGTGACCCAGCTCGGCGTGCTCTGGCAGACGATCATCCACACGGTCTTCATCCTCTCGGCCATCGGCATCGCATGGACCGACAAGCTGATGCAGAACGACAATCACAAGGCCAAGGCCGCTGCGCATTAAACTTACGTAGTGGATGTTTCCCACCTACTCGACGACCTGAACCCGGCGCAGCGCGAAGCCGTTTCCGCCGCGCCCGGGCATTACCTCGTGCTCGCCGGCGCCGGTTCGGGCAAGACCCGCGTGCTCACCCATCGCATCGCCTGGCTCAATGAAGTGCATGGCGTGCCGGTGCACGGCATCTTCGCCGTGACCTTCACCAACAAGGCCGCCGGCGAGATGCGCCACCGCGCCGATGCGCAGCTGCGCAACGGCAGTCGCGGCATGTGGATCGGCACCTTCCATGGCCTCGCCCATCGCCTGCTGCGCCTGCACTGGCAGGAAGCGAAACTGCCGGAAAGCTTCCAGGTGCTGGATTCCGACGACCAGCTGCGCCTGGTCAAGCGGGTCGTGCAGCAGATGGAACTGGACGAGGCGCGTTTCCCGCCGCGGCAGATCGCCTGGTGGATCAACGCCCAGAAGGACGAAGGCCGACGCGCAGAACACATCCAGCCCGGCGACGACCAGTGGACCGACACCCTGCGCCGCGCCTATGCGCTGTACCAGGAACGTTGCGACCGCGCTGGACTGGTGGATTTCGCCGAGCTGCTGCTGCGCGCGCATGAAGTGCTGCGCGACAACCCGGCGCTGCTCAACCACTACCGTTCGCGCTTCCGCGAAATCCTGGTCGACGAGTTCCAGGACACCAACTCCATCCAGTACGGTTTCGTGCGGTTGCTGGCCGGCGACAGCGGCCACGTGTTCGTGGTCGGCGACGACGACCAGGCGATCTATGGCTGGCGTGGTGCGAAAGTGGAGAACGTGCAGCGATTCCTGAAGGATTTCCCCGGCGCGCAGACCATCCGCCTGGAACAGAACTATCGTTCCAGCGCCAACATCCTCAATGCCGCCAATGCGGTGATCGCGCACAACCCGGACCGCATCGGCAAGCAACTATGGACCGACACCGGCGATGGCGAAACCATCGATCTGTACGCGGCCTACAACGAAGTCGATGAAGCGCGCTACGTGGTCGAGCGCATCCGCCAGTGGGTGCGCGATGGCGGCAGCTACAGCGAAGCCGCCATCCTGTATCGCAGCAACGCCCAGTCGCGCGCCTTTGAAGAAGTCCTTCTCGCCGAACAGGTGCCGTACCGCGTCTATGGCGGCATGCGTTTCTTCGAGCGCGCCGAGATCAAGGACACCCTGGCCTACCTGCGCATGATCACCAACCGCGCCGACGACGCGGCTTTCGAGCGTGCGGTCAACACGCCCACGCGCGGCATCGGCGACCGGACCCTGGACGAAGTACGCAAGCGCGCACGCACGCTATCGCAATCGCTGTTCGAATCGGCGCGCGAGCTTTCCATCGGCAATGAACTCGCCGGCCGTGCGCGCAACGCGCTGGCCGGGTTCATCACCCTGGTCGAAACGTTGTCGGTCGAAGCCGCCGAGCTCGATCTCAAGGACAAGATCGACCACGTGCTGATGCGCTCGGGCCTGCGTGAGTTCTATCTCAACGAAAGCAAAGGCCAGCAGGACTCGCGTACCGAGAACCTCGATGAACTGGTGTCGGTGGCCTCGCGCTTCGTGCGCCGCGACGAGGAGGAGACCGAAGGAATGAGCGAGCTGGTCGCGTTCCTTTCCTATGCCTCGCTGGAAGCCGGCGAAGGCCAGGCCCAGGCGGGCGAGGACGGCGTACAGCTGATGACCCTGCATTCGGCCAAGGGCCTGGAATTCCCGCTGGTGTTCCTCGGCGGGCTGGAGGAAGGCCTGTTTCCCAGTGGCAAGTCGCTGGATGAAAGCGGACGCCTGGAAGAGGAGCGCCGCCTGGCCTACGTGGGCATCACCCGCGCGCGGCAGAAGCTGGTGCTCAGCTATGCGGAGACGCGGCGCATCCATGGCCAGGACATGTACGGCATTCCTTCGCGCTTCCTGCGCGAGATCCCGCCGCACCTGCTCAATGCAGTGCGGCCCAAGGTGCAGGTCTCGCGCAGTTATTCTTCCGGCCCCTCGCGCAACCCCGGCCACGCCGCCATCGAAGCGCCGCCGCTCAAGCTCGGTGCCAATGTCCTGCATCCCAAGTTCGGTCAGGGCGTGGTCACCGACTACGAAGGCAACGGCGCCCATGCGCGCGTGCAGGTGAACTTCGACGACGAAGGCAGCAAGTGGCTGGTGTTGGCGTACGCCAATCTGCAAGTGGTCTAATCCCGTGTCTCGGCTGCACAGCTGGAAACGCGCATGAGCAGGACCGAAAAGGAAAAGATGCTGGCCGGCGAGTTATATCGCGCCGATTCACCGGAGATCCAGGCCGACCAGGCCGCCAGCATGGCCTGGTTGGCGCGTTACAACGCCGCGATCGACCACGGCAATGAAGCGCGCCACGCGCTGTTGCGCGAGCGCTTCGGCAGCGTGGGCGCCGGCGCGGTGATCCGGCCGCCGTTCCATTGCGACTATGGCTACAACATCCACCTTGGCGCCGGCGCGTTCCTGAATTTCGACTGCGTGATCCTGGATGTGGTGGAGGTGGCGATCGGCGACGGCACCCAGATCGGCCCCGCGGTTCAGATCTACACCGCCGACCATCCACGCGATCCGCAACTGCGCAGTACCGGCCTTGAATCCGGCAAGCCGGTGCGCATCGGCCGCAATGTCTGGATCGGTGGCGGCGCGATCATCCTGCCCGGCGTGAGCATCGGCGACGATGCCTTGATCGGTGCCGGCAGCGTGGTGACCCGCGATGTGCCGGTGGCTGCGACGGTAGCGGGCAATCCCGCGCGGATCCGCTGAATCGCTATTACCCATGGCACATGCCTGCATGCCTCTGGTGGCGGACATTCACTGGCGTAGCCTCCACCGGACATGCCATGAACGCCAATGCCACACCGACGCCGGGCCGCAAGCCGCCCTCCCGCTGGCTGAGGTCCGAACTGCCGCAGCTGCTGTTGATGTTGCTACTGCTCGCCGCGGCGCGCGATTCCTTCGCCAATCATTACTACGTGCCGTCGGGTTCGATGGAGCACACCCTGGAGATCGGCGACCGGGTGGCAGTGGACATGCGCGCGTATGGCGTGCGCCTGCCATTCACCGATGTGCAGTTGCTGGCGACCGGGAAACCCGAACGCGGCGACATCGCGATCTTTGATTCGCCAGAGGATGGCGTGCGTCTGATCAAGCGCGTGGCGGCGGTGGCCGGCGACGAAGTGGACTTGAACGAGGGTCGGTTGAGCATCAACGGCGTGGCGATGCAGGCACTGGACCAGACGGACACCGAAATGTTCGAACAGCATCGCGCACGCCTCAATCTCTCCCATGGCGGTGGCCCGGACCTGCATGGCGTCACGGTGCCGGCAGGCGAGGTGCTGATGCTGGGCGATGCCCGTGGCAACAGTCACGATGGCCGATTCTTCGGTTTCGTGCCGGCGAGCGAGCTGTATGGGCGCGCGGTGGCGGTCTATTACCGTCGCGGCGATGGCTTTGGCTGGAAGAAGTTGTAACGGCGTAGGGTGGGCCTTGGCCCACCATTGGCATATCCCTGAATCCCACAAGGCGGGCCAAGGCCCACCCTACGCCACGTGTTGGGAATCAGCACAAGCCGGTCGCGCCGTTCACCAGCCGTAGAGCTTCCAGTACACCGGTGAGATGTCCTTCTCGCCGGCGCCCTTGCTCTTGTCCAGGCGGCCGTCGCCGTTCTCGTCCATCAGGTAATAGGCCGGGCCGCGCGACGGCGTGACCTTGACCATGCGCAGCTGTCCGGCCACGCGATATTCCTCGATCACGTCGCCATTGGTTTCGGTGCGTACGGCGACTTGTGCGTTGGCAAGGTCCACGGCCGGGTCGTTCTGCGTCGATCCCATCGTGGCGCAACCGGCGAGCGCCAGCAGGGGCGCGATCAACAAGGCTTTCATGACCATTCCTCGCGGTCGATATCGGATGCGGATTATGCGCTGGGCGCGGTAAGCATGCGTGAGAGCGCGAGGAGTGAGGAGTGAGGAGTGAGGAGTGAGGAACGAGGAACGAGTAGGCTCTTGATCTTCGGCATGCGGCCCATCAGCTCCAGCAACATGCGTCCCGTGGCCTGAGGGGTAGAATCGGCGCATGCCCAGACTCGTACTCATCGACGGTTCCAGTTACCTGTACCGCGCCTTCCACGCGCTGCCTCCGCTGACCAATGCGGAAGGCGAGCCTACCGGCGCTTTGTTCGGCGTGGTCAACATGCTGCGCGCGACCCTGAAGGAGAATCCGGAATACCTCGCCTTCGTGGTCGATGCCCCGGGCAAGACCTTCCGCGACGACCTGTACCCGTTGTACAAGGCCAACCGCGCGGCGATGCCCGACGACCTGCGCGCGCAGGTGCTGCCGATGTGCGAGATCGTGCAGGCGCTGGGCATGCCGATCCTGCGTGTGGACGGTGTCGAAGCCGACGACGTGATCGGCACGCTGGCATTGCAGGCGGTCAACGACGGCATCGACGTGACCATCTCCACCGGCGACAAGGATTTCGCCCAGCTGGTTCGCCCGGGCCTGGGACTGGTCAACACCATGAGCGGCAGCCGGCTGGATTCGGACGTAAAGGTGTTCGAGAAATTCGGGGTCAAGCCCACCCAGATCATCGACCTGCTCGCGCTGATGGGCGATACCGTCGACAACGTGCCGGGCGTGGAGAAGTGCGGACCGAAGACCGCGGCCAAATGGCTGGCGGAGTACGACTCGCTGGATGGCGTGATCGCGCATGCGAACGACATCAAGGGCAAGATCGGCGACAACCTGCGCTCGGCGCTCGGCCGGCTGCCGCTGAATCGCGAACTGGTGACCATCAAGATCGATGTTCCGCTCGACGGAAACGCGCAAAGCCTGGGCCTGCGCGAGCGTGACGTGGAATCGCTGCGCCGGCTCTACCAGCGCTATGGCTTCAACCAGGCATTGAAGGAACTGGAAAGCGGATCGGCAGCGTCATCCTCTGGCCCGGTCGCCGAAAAGGAACCCGGCCGTGCGCGTGGCACCGGCTTCGTCGCTGCCGCCGTGACCGATGCAGTGGCGCCGGATCCCGCGTTGTCCGTGCCGGGCGAATACGAAACCGTGCTCACCGCAGAACAGCTCGATGCCTTGATCGGCACGCTGCAGAAAGCCGACGAATTCGCCTTCGACAGCGAGACCGACAGCCTGGATCCGATGCAGGCCAACCTGGTCGGATTGAGTTTTGCGGTGGAACCGAACAAGGCGGTCTATATCCCGCTGGCCCACGAATATCCCGGCGCGCCCGCGCAACTGGATCGCGCTGCGACCCTGGCCGCGCTGGCGCCGCTGTTCGCCGATGCAGACAAGAAGAAACTCGGCCAGCACGGCAAATACGACCTGCACGTGCTGCGTCGCCATGGCGTCGAGGTTGCCGGCTATGCCGACGACACCATGCTCGAAAGCTTCGTGCTGAATTCCGGCAGCAGCCGTCACGACATGGACAGCCTGGCCAGGCGTTATCTCGGCTACGACACGATCAAGTACGAGGAAGTGGCGGGCAAGGGCGCCAAACAGATCCTGTTCTCGCAGGTCGCGCTGGACGACGCCACGCGTTATGCGGCCGAGGATGCCGACATCACCCTGCGCCTGCATCGCACGCTGTCGCCGAAGCTCGCGGCGGAACCCGGCCTGCAAAGCGTGTATCGGGACATCGAGATGCCGCTGGTGCCGGTGCTGGAACGCATCGAGGCCAATGGCGTGCGCATCGACGGCGACGAGCTGCGCCGGCAGTCGGCCGATCTTTCCAAGCGCATGCTGGTCGCGCAGCAGAAAGCCACCGAACTGGCCGGACGCACCTTCAACCTGGATTCGCCCAAGCAGTTGGGCGCATTGCTGTTCGAGGAACTCAAGCTGCCGGTGATGGTGAAGACGCCTTCTGGCCAGCCTTCGACCAACGAGGAGGCGCTGGAGGCGATCGCCGACCAGCACGAGTTGCCGCGCGTGATCCTCGAATACCGCGGTCTCGCCAAGCTGCGCAGCACCTACACCGACAAGCTGCCGGAAATGGTCAATCCCGACACCGGCCGCGTGCATACCAGCTACCACCAGGCCGGCGCGGCGACCGGGCGCCTGTCCTCTTCCGACCCTAACCTGCAGAACATCCCGATCCGCACCGACGACGGCCGCCGCATCCGCAAGGCCTTCGTTGCACCGGCGGGCCGCAAGATCGTGGCTTGCGACTATTCGCAGATCGAACTGCGGATCATGGCCCACCTGTCCGAGGACCCCGGCCTGACCCGCGCCTTCGAATCCGGCGTGGACGTGCACAAGGCCACCGCGGCCGAAGTGTTCGGCCGCAAGCTCGACGAAGTCACCGGCAACGAACGCCGCGCGGCCAAGGCGATCAACTTCGGCCTGATGTACGGCATGAGCGCCTTCGGCCTGGCGCGCCAGCTCGGCATAGGTCGTGGCGAGGCCCAGGATTACATCGCCCTGTACTTCAGTCGTTATCCGGGCGTGCGCGATTTCATGGAACGCACCCGCCAGCAGGCACGCGAGCAGGGCTACGTGGAGACGGTGTTCGGTCGCCGTCTCTACCTCGACTACATCAACAAGGGCACCCAGGGCCAGCGTGCCGGCGCCGAGCGCGCGGCGATCAACGCGCCGATGCAGGGCACCGCCGCCGACATCATCAAGCGCGCGATGGTTTCAGTGGATGCCTGGCTCAAGGATCATGCTTCCAGCGCATTGATGATCCTGCAGGTCCACGATGAACTGGTGTTCGAAGCTGAACAGGATTTCGTCGACACGCTGCTCCGTGAAGTAACGGGGCGAATGTCGGGCGCTGCACAACTTTCCGTTCCATTGGTGGTTGATAGTGGAGTGGGCGACAACTGGGATGAAGCACACTGAATGCCGACAATC